>CAWUIU010000481.1:0-2458 GCA_963922285.1 uncultured Oligoflexia bacterium
ATAACTTAGAAAGGTCTGCTTTTTTACTCAACAACCTTTTCTGAGAAAGAACCCGTTCTTTTTGTTAGTAATTACTGCTATTTATACGATAGAATGAATTATGTTTAAGAAAGCTATTCTCATTAACATCGGCCTAGTGGCCTTCTATTTTTCTACTGATAAATTATTTACTGTAGAAGAACGTGAAATGCTCATGTACTTCATTATCCTAGTGGTCATACTCTCAATGACTCTTGCCCCATCTTTTACGGCAAAAGAACAAAAAGAGAGAGGCGAACTCATAGATCGAGAATGGCAAGAGGGGGAATATCATAACGATTTTTCCCGAGTCCCTAATGCAGAAAATGCCAGAGCAGTAAAGCCAATTGATCTCAGCGGAGATGCTATCGCCAATGCTAGAAAGAGCTTACATGAGGACCTTAAACAAATTGGATTGGTTAATGAAAATTCAAGTGATATTGCCGATGAATCTAAGGAATGATAAATTCCACTTATGTTAGATAATTTACTTTTTCTTATGCTTGCTCTTTTCTGGGGAGGCTCTTTTGTTGCCATAAAGATTCTTATTGAAGACGTCCCTTCATTTAGCGCTGCTTTTTTAAGAGTTTTTCTTGCAACGATATTTCTCATTATCTACTTTTTTCCAAGTCTAAGAAAAGAAAAATTCGCTAATAAGAAAAGCTACTTCGTCAGCGCTCTTACTGGACTTTGCTCAATAGGAATCCCCTTCAGCCTTCTTTTTTGGGGAGAAAATTATATTGCTCCAAGTATTGCAGGAGTCATCAATGGAACTGTTCCTATTTGGACTCTCATAATTGCTTTAATTTTCATGGGTGATCTTGAAAAGATTACGAAGAAAAAACTTATAGGACTTCTCTTTGGTCTTATTGGAATTGCCTTCATCTTCGCTCCTAAACTTACTTTGACTGGAAAAGAAGGAGAACTCATGGGAATGATGGCCATTGTTCTCATGGCCATTTTCTATGCTATCGGTATTAACCTTAACAAAAGAATTTTAGCGAAATTCAAGATACCTAACTCACATAATTTAATCATCCAACATACCGTTTCTGCCCTTTATCTTCTCGCTCTAGTTGTAAGCATCGAAACATTTCCTACAATTGAAACACTACTAATGACAAAGAACTTTATAAGTATCTTATATCTATCTCTTATTTCGACAACTTTAGCTTTTATTATTTTCTTCAGACTCATACAAAACATAGGTCCAGTTCGTGCATCAAGTGTAACTTTCTTTGTTCCAGCTGTTGCCCTTATTCTTGACGGGCTCATTTATGGACATCGACTCACAATAACAGAAGGCATTGGAGCAGCTATCATTTTCGTTAGTATGGGACTTCTACGAGAAACAGGAAAGAAGGTGTCGTAATGATTAAGAAATATGATCCAAAAGGAAGAACGAAGAGAATCATTATCAAAAGTACTCTTCTCATCATTTCAATAATTGTTTGGTATGTTATGTATCAGGGAATCACTAATCCAAATTAAAACGTATTGATATACTTTCACCAATTTTTTGATAACCAATCGATTGATAAATTGAATTAGATGTAGAATTTTCAAGATTGGTAAAGAGGTTACAATACTTTTTTCCTGAATTTAGTACTTTTTGACTAACGAGTGCAGTTACTAAGCTACCATATCCACGGCCTCGATGCGCAGGCGGTGTATAAACGAGGGAAATGCTTCCAGTATTCTTTGTCTCTCTAATATTTGATGCCATCGCGAGAATTGAATTATTTTCATCAATTAAGAAATAAAGATCCTTTTGCTCAATATGCCTATTGGCCAAAGAACTTGCTCGATTTAAAGAATGTTCATCCTCACCAAAGCAGTCAACAATAAAGCCCAGACAGAACTCCTCTAATTTTTTACTATGCTCATTGGTGGCAAGAATCATTTTGAATTGATCATTACTTGGCATGATCAACTTTTCTAATTCATAAACCCCAAGCCTCATATCAACTTTATAATTTTCATTTTCAAGATAAGTCTTTGCGAATACTTCAACACTTTCGACATTGCCAATCACACCACTAAGCTCTCTACCTGTCGACTTTATAAATTGCGCTAACATTTTAACCTGATCAGAATCAGCAAAAGAATAAGAGAGAAAACCATCCTTTGGCGTATAACAAGCACCAACAAGAGGATGACCTACTTCATCAGTAATGCCTAGTATAAAACTTTCGTTAAGCTGCTTTCCTTTTAAGGCGTAGATATAACCGAGTACACGATTATTATATGATTCATTTTCATTAAGAACATTTTCGAAAATATTGAGAAATGATTCAGCGGAATCAAAAGACTTAACAATCATAATTAATAATCTTCTTATTAAAATCATAAGATTCAATAACTTTTTTAAACTTCTCTCTAAAACTGCCACTCTTGATAATTTTATCAAGCTCTAAATACTCTCCCTTAGAGTCCTTAG
>CAWUIU010000482.1:0-2434 GCA_963922285.1 uncultured Oligoflexia bacterium
CTCTAATTCCCTCTTCATACGAAGTCAGAATATTGGCGAGTGCCATTCCCTCAGTATCATGGAAGTGCATAGCAAATTTTGAAAGATCAAAGTCCTTCTTTAATTCGTGAATGATTTTTTTTACCTGATAAGGATTGGCAACCCCAATTGTATCACCAAGTGAGATTTCATAGACTCCCATTGAGAGGAGTTTTTCTGATACGCTCTTGAGTGTATCAATTGAAGTCTCACCCTCGTAAGGACAGCCAAAGACAGTAGAAATATATCCTCTTACCGTTTGTCCCTCTTTTATAGCATCTGGTACAAACGCATCAAATCTTTCAAGTGACTCTTCGATGGTCGCATTGGTATTTTTCTTATTAAATGTGTTTGAAGTTGCAGTGAAAATTGCTATCCACTTCGCACCGGCTTCTAATGAGTCTTCAAACCCTTTTCGATTTGGCACAAGAGCAGGAAAAGTGACGTCATTATGTTTAAGAACTCCTTTGAAAAGTTCTTTCGAGTCGGCCATTTGCGGTATTTTTTCAGCACGTACAAAACTAGTTGGCTCAATTGTTTTAAATCCAGCATCAACAAGCATGTCGATTAGCTTGGCCTTTGTTTCAAGCGAGAGTATTGTTTTCTCATTTTGAAGACCATCACGAGGGCCAACCTCAATAATTTCAACAGCGCTATTCTTAGTGTTTTGCATATTCAAATAACTCAATTCCTCCAGAAATGAGATCTCCTTCTTTAACTAAGTATTTTACAAGCTCTCCATCCTGATTAGCTTTAATAGTGTGTTCCATTTTCATGGCCTCCATAATAACAAGCGGACTACCGGCCTTAACAGCTTCGCCCTCATTTGCACAAAGTTTTAAAACTTTTCCAGGCATCGGTGAGAGCATATCTCCTCCTGCACCTTTAGATGAACTTGATCGTTTTGGCATATTATGAGTTAGTGCCATAGTTTTAGCATTTACTGTCATATGATCAGCAAAGAGAGTAACTGTGATAATTTCATTATCAACGACAAATGATTTTACCTCATCATAATCATCAGCTAATTGAACACGATACCATGCTCCAGCATATTTAACTTTAAAGTAAGTCGTAAAGTGGTCGTCAACTTCAACATCAATTGGCTCTCCATCAAAAATAAAAGTCCAAGTCTTTGTTACTGGTCCTAGACGAAAGTTAGCTAATTCACTCCATGGTGAAAAGCTAGAAACTTCAGGTAGTAGCATCGATATACCGGCGACAATCTCCTTATCACTTACTTCCACTTTTTGTAGATGAGTACTATGAGTCGAAATAAAATGTGTGTAGGTATCTCCTTCTAGATAAGGTTCTGAAGTTAAAATTCTTGTTAAGAACTCAGTATTGGTCTTCAGACCAGTAAATGGCAGTGCCTTGAGAGCTTCAAGGGAATGATTAATGGCCTCCTCTCTATCTTCACCAACTGTAACAAGTTTAGCAATCATTGGATCAAAGTTAACCGTAATTTCATTTCCGTCATTGTAACCACATTCAAGGCGACATTCAGAAAATTCTCTCTCTCCAATATATTCAAGACGGCCAATAGCAGGTAAGAAATCATTATCTGGATCCTCTGCATATATTCTAAGTTCTACACTATGACCTAGAATTTCAATATCATCTTGGTCAAATGGGAATTCATTATTGGACGCAGCGATAAGCTGACATTCAACAAGGTCAAAACCAGTGATCATTTCTGTAACTGGGTGTTCAACTTGCAGACGAGTGTTCATCTCTAAGAAGTAAAACTTATCTCCATCAAGAATATATTCAACTGTTCCTGCTCCTGAGTAATTAATGGAACTCGTGATATGAGTCGAGACTTTTGTCATCTCTTCTCGAAGCTCATCACTAATGGCAATTGAAGGAGCCTCTTCCACAACTTTTTGATGACGTCTTTGAATCGAACACTCTCTCTCAAAGAAGTGTAAGTGATTTCCATGATTATCTGACATTACCTGTACTTCAATATGTCTTGGGTTCTCAATAAACTTTTCGATAAGAACAATATCCGAACCAAAAGAGTTAATGGCCTCACGCTTACAAGACTCAAGGCTCTCTAAGAACTCTTCTTCTTTATAAACGATTCTCATTCCCTTACCTCCACCTCCGGCAGAAGCTTTTATAAGAATAGGATATCCAATTTCCGACGCTTTTATTTTTAAAAAGTCTGCTCCTTGTTCCTCTCCGTGGTATCCAGGAATTGTTGGTACACCAAGTTCAATCATTTTCTCTTTCGAACCTTTCTTATCACCCATCAGTATGATTGACTCGGGAGTAGGACCAATAAACTTAAGTCCTGCCTCTGCTACCTTTTTTGAAAACTCAGCATTTTCAGATAAGAAGCCATAACCAGGATGGATAGCATCGCAACCTCGCTCCTTAGCAATACGAATAATCAAATCAGCATTAAGAT
>CAWUIU010000483.1:0-2417 GCA_963922285.1 uncultured Oligoflexia bacterium
TCTGCTGTGTAGCGTAGGCCTAATTCAAGAAAGGCTTTCTCCTCGCTTTCACGAAAGCTTGTTCCTTGATATCTTGACACGAGTGGGCGAAAAACGACTATTTGTTTCATAATTAAGCTTCAAAATACTGTGAAAGAGCTTTTTTGGCCAGGTAATGTATGGCCAAGCTATGGATTGTTGTAGGAATTTCTACCATTTATACCTAAAATAGGGTAATAAATGACCTAATTATTTTTAAAAGTAAGTGCGAGGATAACCATGATTTCAATTAAGTCTAGAAGAGAAATTGAGCTGATGAGAGAGACCTGTAAATTGGCAAAGAGTACCCTGGAGTATATCGAGCCATTTGTTGTTCCAGGAGCATCGACTGAAGAGTTAAATCAACTCTGTCATGAGTATATTCTTAAGCATAATGCTTACCCGTCACCACTTGATTATCATGGTTTTCCTAAATCAATTTGTACTTCTTTGAATGAAGTTGTTTGTCACGGAATTCCTAGTACTAAAGATGTTCTTAAAGATGGTGATATTTTAAATATTGATGTGACAACATATCTTAATAAGTTCCATGGTGATACTAATAAAACATTCTACGTTGGTGAGGTTTCTCCCGAGACAAAAAAGCTCGTTGAAATTACTTATGATTGTATGATGGCCGGGATTAAACAAGTAAGACCTGGTGGTTTTATTGGTGATATTGGTCACGTGATTGCAGAAATTGCCCATGATAATGGTTACTCTGTTGTTGAAGATTACTGTGGTCACGGTATTGGTCGTGAATTCCATGAAGATCCACAGGTTGTTCATATAGCTAAAAGAGGAACTGGTTCACAGATGAAGCCGGGAATGACTTTTACAATTGAGCCCATGATCAATATTGGTAAGAAAGATTGTAAAGTTCTTAAAGATGGTTGGACTGTTCTGACAAAAGATAAGAGTTTATCGGCGCAATTTGAGCACACGATACTTGTGACTGAATCAGGTCATGAAATCTTAACCCTTAGAGAAGAAGAAAAAGCTTACCTCAATAAGTAAAAGGAAGTTATGAGTCAGGACTTTCTAAGTAATATTAATCTAGAATTTGAGTTCTGCAAGCAATCTGTAAAACTACTTTTAGATATCGATACGAAGAATACACTTAAGAATTATCGTGTAGATGAATTACACCCTGACTTTAAGAATTATCTTGAAAGTAAATTTGCAAATTTAAAGTTACTTAAGTCTGATATCTTTTCCTACTTAATGGAACAAGTTTTTCAGGAAGAGGTCACAGATAAGAAGAATCTTCTCTTCGCAATCTATGAGTCTATTAAGAATGAATTTGATGCTGAGAAGTTAGAGCTAAGAAAAGATCAGTTTATTTTCTGCCGTTGTTTTAGTGTTTCAAAAAATCAAATTACAAGCGCAATTAAAGAGTATGACATCTACGATATGAGAACCTTAACAAACGCGACAAAAGCTGGTGGTGGATGTGGAAGCTGTGTGAAAGAAGTGGTGAAAGACTTCGAACTTCATCTATTTGTAGATACAATCGAACAAGCTGAGTCTGATATTTGTAAAGTGACGAGAAAAGAAGACAAAATTAGATACCTAGGTAAAGAATATTTTCAAGCAGAGTTTCTAACAAAGTTTCTCTTTCCATTGGAAGGAGTTGAAATACTTTCACTTGTAGATCATCATCTTTATGTAAAAGGGCAATCTAAAGATTTAGATAGAATCTGTCTTGCTGCTAATATTAAAATGTTTACGAGTTAATGACAAAATCAGTTTTCTTCTCTATCAAGGCATCTAATCTTCCTTATGTCGATAGTTCTCACAATTAAATCTAGCCCGAAAAGTTTAGGGTTTGAGGGCAACTTCTAGTAGAAGAAAAATATGATGAATTGAAATACACTTTTATATAATGTAATAAAAGGAGTATGTCTGCATAACTATGGGAATCGTTAACAAGGGCATCAAGCTTTTGTGACTTTGAAGTATAGTTTGAAAAAAGAATAGTAATGATTGCAACAAGCAAAATAATCAATTTAATATGGTAAAAGTGTTGATCATTAGCTTTATAGTCTATCCTACTGATATCAGGTAGAAATTATAATTGTTTCTAATTTTTACACTTTTTAATAATATTATCTACATTTCTAAGCTTAGAAAACACTCTTTTTTGGGCCCTGTTATCGCCATCTAGTTTTTGCGAGCTAATATCGGTTTCAAGATAGAAGTAGCGCTGAATCATATTTTTGATTTCTGGAACTTGAGTTTCAAGACAATTTGGCTTATCTACTGTCGCTTGAATACTTGTTAGGTACTTTATTAAAATATTTCCCGATCTTTGTAATAAAGCATCTAAAGTAACTTGCGTCATCTTTCTCGTTTCAGCTTTGTAGATAAAGATATTTTTATTTTTAGCTAGAAGCATT
>CAWUIU010000484.1:0-2415 GCA_963922285.1 uncultured Oligoflexia bacterium
GCAGTTGTCATAAAATAATAAGCAACGGCTTTTGTTCCCATCGAACCTAAACTTTCTGGTGTCCCAAGATTAAACATCGACATAAAGATCGATGAAAAAACAAGTGGAATGATTACCATCTTTAACAGTGAAATGAAGATGTCCCCTACAGGTTTAATGTAATCAAAAATAAAGCCTGCATTTGTATAGTATAAAATCATACCAAGTAATAGCCCTGCGATCATTCCTATACCAATTCGCTTAGCTTCCTGCTTAGATGCTTCCTGCATTAATTGCCCCTTTTGTAACTTGTATCTATAAATGGTTAGATATTTTTATGTTTAAAATAAAATTAACATTTATTTTCTTAACTTTTTTTACTCTTGTAAATACGGCAAAAGGTAAAGTCACACCGAAGAACTATGACTTTACGTATGAAAAGTTAAAAACTTTTTATCCTGGCAATAGACTTGAAGATATTAAAAAATCCTACCCGCAGGCTAGGCTTATAAATAAAGCAAGCGTAGAGCTTTATCGTGTTGACATCGTTCACCAGCGTTACAAGTTTCCACTTTTCTTTCAATCAAAAGATGGCGCCATTATTGACTTCTACGCTAGACTCCCAAGCTATTTTCTTCACGACATATTTCATCAATCTCTTATCAATCGCTTTGGTAAACAAAATAAGTTTTACAACAAAGATCGAACGTCAATTTATACATGGAGTAATGCTGACAATATAAAGTTGACTTACTCAGGATCTTGTACAATAACCTGCTTTCCAGTATTTCTTCATGGAATACGAAATGATAAGAAAGCGCTTCAGGAAAGTTTTCTCTTAAAGATGAGTCAATACTTTAAATAGCATTATATTTACTTTGACGTGGATGGTGGTCTAGCTTGCTCAGATTCGATACTTACTCTTTCTTTTTCAATAATCTCATCTAATCGATCACAAGGAATGATTTTACTAACTAAATCTCCTATAGATCTATCGTTAAAAAGTAAAATTGTGATGGTCGCGACTATCTTAAATCTTATTAAAAAAGTATCCAACTTTTCGTAAACACTTTTTATCTTAGTTCGAAATTCATCGTTACAATCAACAAATATAATTCTTTCGAAATCATTAACTATTCAAAATATGAACGTGACTTCCTCTTAGTCTCAAATGAGCCTTCTGATATTTTTGATTCTTATCTTTTTATTTTAATGAAGTCCTTTCTGAAATAGCAAAGATTGAGACAAATAAAGAGCTTCGTGAATGATATGGGAACAAGATTTTTTTAAATCATTTTGCATTAGATGAAGTTGATCCAGACGAAGGTCGGAGACTACTTAGCTTTACCTTTTCTGGAGTAGTCAAGTCTTCAAGTCTTACACAATTCGTATGTAACTCTGTTAAGTAGTCAGTCAAAGTATTCTCAGCATCTAAACTAGATTTTACGTATTCTTTAACTTTATCTTTGTTAGGGCTTCCCCATACTAACTTTCCTAGAAACCCCCAAGGGTTAGAACTAAAAAATTCTTTTGACAAGCTAACAGCAGCAAGCTTAGTTATTGCATTTCCATAGCTTTCTTTAATATCATCTTTATGTGGATGATATATTTTTTTCAACAAGTCACTACTTAAAGCCCTACATTCTTCAATTTTTTTAGATGCGAGCTCTAGACCATCAAAATCATTATCTAATTTAGAACCTAAAAAACCACTTAGGTCTTCACATAACTTTTTTGTAACTGTTACACAATTTGATTCTCTACAACCTGTATAAGACTTAGGTTGTCCGTCTTCAGAGAACTCAACATATTTAGAAGTATCTTTACCGGCCCATTCATAAATTCCTGTAAAACTTCTAACCTTCTTATCCTTTGTCATTTCAATCCATAAATCCTTGCTATTACCAAACTCATCTTCTTTTTGCCAAAAGCGCTTGGTACCACCAGCATCACTTATTTCAAAATTCCAACCATCTTTACTTCCAATAGTATCTCCATCTGTAAAAATAGTTAAAGTTTTATCTCCATGTAAAACCTGTGCAGAATGTACATTCAACATAAGCAATAAAAGTGTTACAAATAAAAATTTCATAATTCCCCTAATTTAATCGTGCGTTTTGCCTTGGAACAAAGTTCTCCTTCGGATAGTTAATACCTGACGACATTTTTGCCAATGTTTGAAGCATCTGACGAACAAAGTTTGGCTGTCCTGTTTCTCCAAAGTAAGTATTATTAACAGAAAGGAACCCGAGTAATTCTTCAAAGCCCATTTCAGATGAATGACCCTTGATTAAATTATCAAGACGAATAAGGCTATAGTTAAATCTTAACCTCTTTTCCCCATCGATACTAAGAACTGTTCGATCAATGACATTAATGAAAACAGCCTCTCCCTTGGTATCATGTGATCTTTGTATAACAAGCCCCTCATCAACA
>CAWUIU010000485.1:0-2402 GCA_963922285.1 uncultured Oligoflexia bacterium
ACATGTTGGTCTTCGCCCCTGATCCCTGATTGGTATATTGAGAGATCCAGGAATGATAAAGTATTCGTTAACAACTACGGTCTCTACTTCTTTTTCCACATCATTTTTGTCTATCGGAAGGATTAAGGGAATCGAAGTAACACCTTCTTTATATTCATCAATTTTACCAACATACTTGGTATAGTCCTTTTCCCATTTCTGTAACGTCTTTTTGTGTTTTTTCTTCCATCCTTGATTACTTGTTATGATTTTTCCGAGAACTTGTAACTCTTGATTTGCTAAAGCCTGCCATATCATTTTTTTTCGTTCTAAGGCCGGTAAATGAGCATACTTTTGATCAAGCTTCATTTCCTTTGCTCTAATCTCTGCAATAGCATCTTTATTTCTTTGTTTTTGTTGTGTAACTAGTTCATCACCAGAACTTGCTTTACCTGGATCAAGGCCTCTCATACGAGCAATTTTTTCACGATTTTTCTGCTTGAGCATCTCAATAATCATTTTACCACGACGACCATCATTTACAGAAAATTTCGCTTTCTTTACTTCTTCCTCCGGTTTTAGTTTACCTGCACGTTTATATATTTCTTCATAAAAAATCTTAGTGAGAACATCCTCAATACGTTCATGATCACGGCTTTTCATAGAACGAGGGGTCAACATTTCAGCACTGACGCAAGCAAAAACGATTATCAAAATTAGTATTTTCACAATAAATTACCACACACTTTCATGTCCGTTGGACTATAATTTAAATTAATCCATACAAATCTAACTTTATCAGTTAAGATATCTGATCTTATCCTTCTTGATCGATAATAATATCCTTCTGGAAAGTTTAAAATGAACATTGAGTCATTTTGTAAATATTCTATTTCATCTAGAAACACATAGTATTGAAATTGACCTAATCCAAAGAAACAAGCTATACCCCATCTACAAAACGATACACGAAAGCTTCTGCCCAGCGCCCTTTCTGATGGAAACCTTAAGCTTAAATATTAAGTAAACAAATCTCTTCTATCTCATTAATCACTTGCCCAAATTCGATAGCGCCCCAAGACTCTTCCCTTCTTCCAAATGGTAGAAAGTGCATCAATAGAACCTTGTCGCTAAAATCTTTTACATTCTATGGCTAAAGTTAATCTCTAACTAGTCATCATTAACAAATTACGAGAAACATGACACTTACCAGATATCCCAAAATTCGGTTATCAGCTATCAACATTTTGCAATATCTAATCAAAATCAATAGACAAAAGAGAAGCTACTTAATAGTGTTTTGTTTATGACGAAAATTATTACGATAGTAATATTTATTATCTCTTTTATCAGTTGTTCTCAGACCTATAAGAACAAAACACTTGTGGGTGAGAAGCTTGTTTCTTTTAATGGTCAGTCACTAGCTGGAAAAAGAGTTAAGTTTCCTGAGATCGTAAAGGGAAAGGCTACAATACTTCTTTTTGGTTATAAGCAACAGTCTCAGTTTGATATTGATCGCTGGCTGATTGGACTAGATATGAAGCAAGTGAAAGTCAATGTATTCGAGATCCCTACTATTCAAGGATTTATACCAAGATTGTTAAAAAATAAAATTGACTCCGGAATGAGAAAAGGGATTCCTAATTACTTATGGAAGATTGTTATTACTGTCTATAAAGATGGTGATCGAATACAAGCATTTACTGGTAATACAAACCCTAATAATGCACGAGTAATGCTTATCGATAATAAGGCCAAAATCTTATATTTTACAGACAAAGGTTTTTCAGTGAAAGCTTTAAACGAATTGATACAAAAGATTAACTAAATGCAAGACAAAAATATCACTATTATATCACTTGGTTGGTTAGGTAAAAAACTTTACCGTAAATTAGAAAAAAACAACCAAGTATCAGGAAGCTACTTAAACGAAGAAAAAGTTGGCTTTAACTCATTTCACTATGATTTTAACAAGGATCAAATTCATAAAAATATTGCCAATTCTGATATTATTATTTTCAATATTCCTCCTTCGAGGATCACTGATACTAAGAGATTTAGAAGTTTCATATCAAAGCTTTCACAAAAAAAAATAATATTGATTAGTAGTACTTCTGTATATGGTGAGAATGGATCTGTTGATGAAAACACTGCTCTAAATGGCAAGACTGAAAATGCTTTAAAATTGATTGCTCTTGAGGATAAATTAAAAGAGCATCACAATGACTATATTATCATTCGTCCAGGCGGACTTTATGATCAAAGACGACATCCAGGAAAATTTTTATCAGGTAAAGATGTTCAAGTTGGATCTGAGGAAAGAATAAATTTAATCTCTGGTGATGATTTAGTCGAGATCATTATTAAGTCCTGTATTTGTAAATAGATGATCATCAATGCAGTAAATTCTAGCCATCCTCTTA
>CAWUIU010000486.1:0-2394 GCA_963922285.1 uncultured Oligoflexia bacterium
TGGTGTTTTGCCTATTCAAAAGGACTTAAATAGATTCTATAGTCTGGAGATTATGAAGCTTACTATAGGCATTGTCATGAAGTCAGAAAAGCACACTTTATTTTTAAACTCCCAAGAAACATCAACAACAGATAATATTATTGATTTCATTGAGTTTAACTTTAAAAAGAAAAAAGGCTTATTTGATTTAAAATTAAATTTACTAACCAACGGAGAAGTGAAACGAGATGTTGACCTTAAGGGAATTAATCAAAGGAATATTCTATTCTATACACGTTTAGCTGTATATGAAATACTTTTTGGAAAGGCTTATTTAAAGAAGAATTATCAAAAGATCTTAGATGAACACAAGAGAAGCCACGCAGAAGTAAAGAAACGTCATCAAAATACTCTACGAATGGATATTAGTAAATCTACGTTTTTTAAAAAAGTTGGAAGAGCGAGTGTGAATAAATCCCTTAAAAAGTCTAAGGAAGGTAAAGTAAACTCTAAGTCCAATAGTATAAGTCAAGCGACTAGTAAAGAAGAAAAAAGAGAAAAGATACGTAGTAAAAGAAAGAAAAATAAAAAGAAGTTAAGTGCTCGTAAGAAAGAGCTCAGAAGAAAGAAAATAGCTAGAAAAATAAAGGCGAAGTCAGAGGTTAAAGGAAAAGTTGCTAATCGCAAGAATTCAAATATTGAGAGAGGCCGTATTTTTTCGAGTTCGAAGGCTGAACTATCAAGAAACTTAAATAAGGGTTTAAAAAATAGTGGTGATACTAGTAAAAATGTTATTGGCTCTTCTGGTATTTTAAATGACGTTGAAAGAGAAAATAGAGTTTATCGTAGTTTTTTTAAGAGAAAGGGGAAAATGAGTGTTGGAATAGATATTGATAAGAGCTCGAAGACAACTAAAGATCTTATCTCTTTGAACTACGAAGTTAATTACTTAAATGCATCTTTTTCTTTCGAATTACCTAATAGTTATACTTTAAAGGATTCATTTTGGTTCTCATTTAACTACCTACATCCTATTGATGATGTACGAGTGACAGTTGAAGAGTCTGAGAGTAGTGTTGAACTTGAACAAATGTACCAGTTTTTCTCTTTTTATCAAATGTACTTAGAAAGTTCTCCTCTGAGTCTTCTCATAGGTTTAAACTTTGACCGTTCACAATTTGTAAATTTAGCAAAAGCTAATGAAGGCTTTTCTTTAGGAGTTGCCAGTGGCATGTTTATTTATGGTGGACTCCAGTATGATGCACATCTTTTAAGTAGAAAGTTAAGTGTCAAATTCGATGTACAAAAAATGTTCTTTGGTAGTTTGGATTATAATGTTGATAGTGAAGTTACGATTGATGCACTCGAGTATGGTATACATTCAGATTTTCAGGTTTTTAATGAATACTATTTTGCATTTAAGTATGTTTATTCTCAATATTCATCGCGGACAAGAGCATCATTGAATGATGAAGAATCAACAGTGTCAGTGGGACTAACATATTATCTATAAAAATAGAGGAAAAAATGGACTTACTTGAAAAATTTTTTATAGCGGAGCAGACTGATAGTAACTTGAGTCACTTGTTTCTTTCAAAATCGTTGTCAGATAATTCCTTTAAGGCATTTGTTGAAAATCGACTGATCGAATACAATGTTGAATGCACTGTTAGTCGAATGAAGCAAAAAGAGGAAGTTCTACTAAATTATAAAAAATTGTACGTATTGATAGAAGCAATATTAAAGACTCATAGATCGGTAAAGAGTAAATGGGCTTCAGTGAATTTAGGTGAGCAGAGTGTTGATATATATTTAGAAGGAAGACGAGATAGTTATATTGAAAACTCTTACAAAGAAGTTATGAAAGATGTTTATTTATTACCTTATGTAGATGATGTTAGAATAATGACAAAGAAAGTATCGACTGACAGAGAGTTAAATTTTCGTCTTTTTGTATCAATAAATACTGAAAAGTTTGTTGCATATGTTTTACAGCTTGAAAGTGAAGTTGTTGAAAAAACTCAAGTTATAACAGAGGTAAAAGATGTCGTTGCTTAGATTTAGAGAATGTATAAAAAGTGAGCTTGAAGTTCTTTTATCTGCTGTAGATGTTAGTCTAAGAATTGGAGATGAAGATCTATTTTTCTATGGGATATCTAAAATCGAAGAACTTCAGATTGATTACTTTTTAGATATCTTAAAAAATGAGAAAATACTGGGGAAGTTGATTGAACTCAGAGTTGAAGAGATTAATGATTGCCTCAGCGTTACGTATCGATTTAGTCACACATTCTTTTTAACGAATGAGTTTGTTGATTCTCTCGAAAAATATGAGGAAATAATTCGTCCTTATTCTGGATTTATCAAGCTTAGTCAAAAAAGTAACGAAATAAAGGTCATCTATCATGAAAAAGT
>CAWUIU010000487.1:0-2388 GCA_963922285.1 uncultured Oligoflexia bacterium
AAACTAATTCATGCCCTTCTGGTCAAAAATCAATGCCTCCAAGAAGTGACTCTGATGAACATCGTGGTTACCGATATTTAATTGAAAATTCTTTTTTGCCATTGTTAAAAAAGAGAAGACTTCCTCAAGGAAAACTTGCTGTCATATATGATAAGAACTACATGGAAACATCTGGCTATGCGCAGACTCTCTCAGATCTAACAGGTGAAGAAGTAATGTTAATTCCACACTACCATGGAGAAGAGCAGTTTCTTAGTTTTGAAGATGGTGTTTTATACGTTGATCACAATGGAGAAAAAATTGCTATTCGTGCAGCTTTTAGATATGTAACGCAAAGGCCTTGGAATAGAATTCCTACTACTTCAAAGACCTTTATCTATAATTCTACACTCGTTTGTCTATCCGGAGGACGAAATAAATTGTTAGCGAATAAAGCATATGAAATTTATAATGCAGAGTTATTTGAAAGTGGTTTATCAATAGCGATGCCAGAGACAATTAAAGATGTATCAAAGCTAGAGATACCTCTGTGGGTTAAGAAATTTGGTGGAAAAGCCGTTGTAAAGAATCCATACTCAAATGCTGGGCAAGGAGTTTTTACGATAACTAATGAAGAAGAGCTAGAGAAATTTATGGACGAAGATTATCAGTATGATCAATTTATTGTTCAAAGTTTGATTGGTCATTATGAATGGAGTTCACACAGCTCCTTAGGAAAGTACTTTCACGTAGGTACAGTACCTAATAAAAAAGGTCATATCTACATTGCAGACTTAAGAATGATGGCCTATTCATCACCAAATGGCTTTTCTCCATGTGCGGTCTATGCAAGAAGAGCGATGTCTCCTCTAACTAAAGATGTACCGTCTGATAGTTGGGAAGTTCTTGGAACAAATCTTTCCAAAAAACTCGGCGATAATGAATGGTCATCTGATACTTCACGTTTGATGTTAATGGATCGAAAAGACTTTAATAGCCTTGGTGTTGGTATTGATGATTTGATAGAAGGTTATATTCAAACGGTTCTTAGTATCATTGCCATTGATAAAATGGCGCAAACACTCGTCAATAAAAAAGGTGGCTTTAGATTTAAGTTGTTTAAGTCTCTAGATAATGACAAGTCACTCTTAGAAGAGATCATGAGATAATCATAAGAGGTATTTATGAGTAAAATTGTTACGATTAAGACAAAGGAACAACTGAAGTTATCAGATTTTAAAAGAGGTGAGATACATAAAGCATATGTCCATATGTCTGAAAATGCTCTTGGATTACCTTGGAAGGTTCCTGTTGTTGTCGTAAGAGGTACAAAAAAAGGTAAAGTACTAGGAATTACTGCAGCAGTACATGGAGATGAACTTAATGGTATTTCAACAATCTTTAGGTTAGTTGAAGAAATTGATCCTGCAAAACTCACTGGAACTTTAGTTCTTGTACCAATTTGTAATGTTCCTGGTTATATCTCTGGTAAAAGATATTTTATCGACAATACAGATCTCAATCGAATCATGCCTGGTAAAGAAGGTGGTAATGCCAGTAATTTATACGCATATCACTTAACGAGTAAAGTAATAAGTAAATTCGACTATCTCTTAGATCTTCATACGGCAAGTCATGGAAGAGTGAACAGTCTTTATATTCGTGCAGACCTTGATAATGAAGAGACGAGAACTCTTGCTTATCTACAAAATCCGCAAATTATTGTAAAAAAATATGATGAAGATGGGACGTTGCGATCATGGGCAAATGATCAAGGAATACCTGGTATTACGATCGAGATTGGAAATCCAAATGCATTTCAACATTCACTTATTGATGAAACTCTTGAAGGTATTATCAATACGATGAGGCATTTAGGTATGGTTGAAGGAGATGTTAAAGATCACATAACAGACGCAACAATTTGTGATCATTCGTATTGGATACATTCTACAAAGGGTGGTATTGTCGATGTTTTACCGAGTCTGACAGATATAGTGAAAAAGGGCTCTATAATTGCAAGAGTGTATGATGTATTTGGCACGGTTAAAGAAGAAGTAATAGCTGATCGAAGTGGGATTGTTATAGGTAAAAATGTCTCACCAAACTGCTTAGCTGGAAATCGAATCGTTCATCTTGGTGTCGATGAAATTGAGCCAGCTCCAGAGACTATTCCAGCAAATGATGAGTTCGAAGAGGTGTAAAATGAAGAAAGCGACTCTTACGAAAGAGCAAGATGCATTTATCGCTTCAATCTTATGTATATTTTCACTAAAAGTAATATCAAAGGGAATAGAATGAGAATTTCTAAAGAGACAAAGGAAAAATATTTCTGATAACTTAAAATGGGAGATAAAAGTATCAAGTGACCCAGGTAAGGGGATGACCATTTATTTTTATAGAAAACAG
>CAWUIU010000488.1:0-2369 GCA_963922285.1 uncultured Oligoflexia bacterium
GGTGGCGTACACTATTATAGCATTCGCGAGCAAATAAACACTAATGAAGCGTTTTACAACCAGAAAGACTTACTTAATATTCTTCTTGAAAGATCACTTCTTAACGATAACCAAATTGGCGGAAAATACGCAGCAACAGACGTTACTAACATAGCCCTTGTTCTTGGTTTTATGCAAGCTTTAGGAATTGAGCGCGTTTACCCAATCAAGATTAACATGGCACACGGCATACTATTAGACTAGGCTTAACTAGATTGAAGATAATTATAATAATACCCTTTCGCCTTTATGAGGTTTTCGGGTGTATCAAACTCTTTTAACTGTCCATTTTCAAAGACCAGTAATCGATCACAATCTTTAATGGTATCTAGTCGGTGGGCAATAATTAGAGATGTTTTATTTTTCATTAAATATTCAATTCCACTATGAAGAATATTTTCATAGAAAGGGTCGATATTAGCTGTTGCCTCATCTAATATGAGTATTTGCGGATCCAATAAACAGATACGAGTTAAAGAAATGATCTGCTTCTCCCCTGCTGAATAGTTAACACCACCATCTTTTACTTCACTATCGAGTAATAAGTTATTTCTTTCCATAACGTGGTCTAAACCAGTAAACTTGGCGATTGCTAATATTTCATTATTTGAAATATCAGGGTTTACTGTTAAATTGTCCCTGAGTGATCCTTTAAACAAAATAACATCTTGAGAAACAAGGCCGATTTGAGAACGAAGACTTTCAACATTCCATTCCTTAATTGAATATTTCCCAATTCTTATCTCACCTTTTTGAAAATCATACAATCTCGAAAGTATCGAGATAAGAGTTGTTTTACCACTTCCAGTTGTGCCTAAGATACCAATTTTTTCACCTTCTACTACTTTGAAGGAAACATCTTTTAAGGACCAATTTTCACTTTTATTGTAACTCATCCATACTTTTTTAAAGGTTATATCACCTGAAAGTTTATGATGAGGAAGGTCCATACCATTTGAAAAGACATCTCTTTCGACTTCAAACTCTAAAAAGTTAGCGACACGAGAAGCATTTGAAAATGCCTGCATAATTACGTGAATTTCACGAAAGAGCATCATAACAGGCATGAAAAATCTTTCACTATAACGTAAAAATGCTACAAAGATAGCAAGAGTCATTGTTCCTTCAAGAACACGGTTTCCACCAAACCAGACAAGCATAACAAGTGGTAATCCACAAAGAAAGGAAACAAGGGGTCTTGACCAACCATAGAAGAAGTTAGCCTCTAAGCTTTTATCCACATGTTTTTGTACATTTTCTTTAAACTTTTGTCGACTCCACTCCTCAAGTCCGAAAGAACGGATAACATACAGACCATCAATATACTCACTTAGTTTTGAGTTTATTTGCGAAGAGAACTTACTCATTGCCTTTGTAAGAGACTTAACTTTTTCACGAGTAACTAAAACTAAGCATAATGCAGGGATCATAGAAACGATAATAATTATACTTAACAAAATATCTGTTGTTGTCATTGCAACAATGCTTGCAATGGCCATAAAAACGGCATTAAGAATTCGACCCAAAGAGCCTGTAAAGAAAGTCTCAACACCCTCAACATCATGAGTTAGTCTTGTAACAACTCTCCCCTCTGGCCATCGATCTAAAAACGAAAGAGGTAACTTAGATAACTTATGAAAGAGAGCTTTTCGCATATTAAAAATAATATGACTTGATTGAACAGTAATAATTTTTCGTCCAAAGTAGTTTAGTAGAAGTGAAAAAAGCTCTAGACACATAACAAGTACAGCAAATCTCTTTGTTAAGTCCCAATTCTTTGTCGCCAGGCCTTCACCAACCAATTTCCCCATATAAAATCCTGAGTACATAGCTGAACCACTATATAAGAATAACAGGGTAAACCCTATCATCATTTTTGACTTATGCTCACGTGCATAATTTACTATGAATAGAATAGATCTTAGGCTACTATCTTTGAATGTTTTATTCTTTTCATCTTGATCATCAAGGGAAAAGTATCCGGACTCACTCATCTTATTCTAACTCGATTACTTTATTACAGTATTTAAGTGTTGAGTCACGATGGGCAACCCAAATCATAGTTCTATTTTTTAACTTCTTGTTTAAATTTTGTAAGATAGCCTCTTCTGTCACAGTATCTACAGCGGACAGACAGTCATCTAAAAGGAGTACTTCACTCTCTCTTGCGAGGGCCCTTGCCAGAGTTAGTCTTTGTTTCTGACCACCTGAAATATTAATTCCCCACTCACCGAGTTCTGTATCGAGACCCTTTTCCATTTTGACAACATCCTCCTTAAGGCACGCTGACTCTAAGTAGTCCCAAACCTGTTCATCTGTTAGATCACGCT
>CAWUIU010000489.1:0-2363 GCA_963922285.1 uncultured Oligoflexia bacterium
TTCATAATTTTAAGTACTTAAGATTTAAATTTATCCACACTTAAATGGGCCAGTTTAAAGTAACTAAGGTCTATACACACATCTAAAGCCTATATCACTATCTGAATATGTTGAATTAGGATAGTTGTTAAAAGAGTATAGGCCTATATCGTTAGCACCACTTGTGTAGCTACCACCTCTTGCTAACGCTCCATTAGATGGGCCAGATCGTAGCACCATCTGTCCTACACCTTGATTGTGGTCATATGATCCATTTAAGGAGTTATAGTCACTATCAACAAAATCTGAACATGAAACCGCAGATAGATTAGTCCAGTTAATATGACAGTTTCGTGGAGTTTTTTGAAAACCAATAACTGTCTCATCCCAATCAGTCCATTCAACAGCATTTCCAGAGAAATCATAAATGTATGACCCTGTTGATAGAAGATGCTTCGCTCTACTATTTCTATTAGAACCAGAATCTGGATCGGTAGCCGAATTATACCCACAAGTAGAATTAGAACCATTGCCGGTAAATAAACAACCGTCTCCGACGCTAGCTCCTGTCCAGTTTTCAGACTGAATTTCAATATTTCTAGCAATTGCCATCCACTCTTGATTGGATATTAAAAAATAGTTAGCACCAAGTGATTCACATTTAGTAGCAGCATCGTTAGCATTTATATTTCTCCATGGTTGATTATCAGGAATACTAACAGGTAAGTGACTTGCAACATCTACAGATGAACCTGTCGTATCAACTTCTGAAGAATCAATATCACCATTTGAGTTAAGATCGTTCCAAGCTTTAACTTCATACTTCATAACAAAAAACTCTTCAAGTCCCATTCCGCCTGAGTTGCTAGGGATGCGTACCCATTCATCATCATTACTTGCACCTAGAGAATTAATAGTAATATTGGCTCGAGATAAGTTGGATGTTTTTCCATTTGCCGTAACAGTAAAGTCAAACTGTGAAGAGCCTACATTGGTAGAAATGATACCGACTTTACAAATACCTGCGCTATCACAAGTACAAGAATCTACAATGCTTAAGTTTGATAAATTCACAAGATTACAACTGCTAGCTAAATCAGAGTTTATATCCGTATAAGATAAAGTAACCTCTTCTTTTATACCACGATAAGCATCATTAACTGTTATACTTGCCCCAACCGGTGCGCTATCAGCAGGAGTCTTGATTGTTAAAAATAAAGTTTGCTTAAATTCTCCTTCTTCTATAATAATTTTTCCTTCACCAAGTGAAGCAGCAGTAAAAGTTGCATAATTTCCACCTGATTGAACATTTAATGTCCCAATACTTCCAACAAGGCTCCATTTTACAGGAATATTCTCTAAGGATCCTTCTATAGAATATCTCAGAGAATATAAGTCAAAAGTGTCTCCATTTTCTACGATCATATTTTTATTGAAAGGTAGGTCAACAGATGCACTTTGGCTGAGAAAGACCGAGTTGATATTTTGTATATCGTCTAATTCGATCTGGTCTTCAGACTGGCAAGATGTTAGGGTCATAAATAAAAGAAATATAAAGAGTTTTGATGTAGTTTTCATGGTGTTTATTGTAACTTAAAAATACAAGTGGATAAGTCTTTGTCAAATATTTACGTGAATTCGGTAACTTATAGGGGCTTTATCTTTTGGTAAAAAGTTAAGTATTCTTATAAAAGTGCCATCTTTTATTGTTTCCTTAAATAGGAACGAGGAAAAGTTTTCGTCATTGTTATAGAACTTATTTATCTTTTCTCCGCATAAGAATATGGTAATACTTTAACTACTGTAAAAGAAAAAGTCTGCTAGTAGGGAAGTCGTCTTATTATTCTTTGATTGATGATTTGAAGATATTAACTCAGGAGATAGCGTCATAGTATTATGCTGTCTGATTTCTTAACACTTCTATTTTTTTAATTTTCTTAGAAGCAGTTATAATGCTATTGATAAGTCCTGGAAGTCCAGCTGTTATGTAGGTGATGGTATATAATGTTTTGTCATATAATTCAGCAGGGCTTGTTCTGCCACTAAAATATAGAAACAGCTCTACTATGAGGTAGCTTGAAATCGGAAGGCTTACTATCATTATAACTATTGTCACATATTTCTTTGTTTTACTAGACACCTTCAATTCTGTACTCAAAAGTGACTTATAAAAGAAAATCTTCATTAAAATTAACACAACTCCAAGAATTGGTAAAATTACGATGAGGGCAAGGTAAGAATAAAATAGATCTAGCAATCCACCCATAATTGTCGTAGGTAAAGGTAATTCTACTAAATAACAAAATAAGAATGGGACATGCAAACTGATTAAAAATGAAGTATGGATAGGGGGAATGCCTCAAAAAACAGCACTTGAAATGGAT
>CAWUIU010000490.1:0-2357 GCA_963922285.1 uncultured Oligoflexia bacterium
CAGTTGATTTCTGGGCAGTGATAAATCATGTATGTAAAATGTCATACACATTGCTTTAAGTTGACTGTTAACAACGATTTAGAAGGGAAAGTTCATATTTGAAATGCTAACTGACACCAATTTAATGGATCAGTTTTAAATTGATATTAACTTAGCAGAAAGGTTTGCCATTTATGGGTTAGGCGAGGATTAGGGATGATATTCTATCTAAAGGGCTAGATATAATGAGTGTTACCATATTGACGTTGGCACTGATTTCCAAACAACAGAGTGCTGAATGCGCAACCCTGATAAGAAAAGGGCGTAATATGGCACATTGTAAATATTATGTTGGAATTTAAGTCTTTTCCTTGCGAGGACTTAAGTGCTAAGTAATAATAAAGATATGTTAAGATTGCTAACCATTACTTTATTGCTACCTTCCATCCATGCCAACGACTCTTTTGAGCAGTGGAAAGCTTCCTTTGTAAAAAAAGCCGCAAAGCTTGGGGTTCCATCTCATTTCACTAAAAAACAGTTTGAAACAGTAAGTTTTGATTCAGAAGTTGTTAAAAGAGATCGAAGTCAAGTTACCAAAAGTAAGACTTTAGATTATCCCAGCTTTATGAAGAGATGGTTACGCGATGATAACGCTCGTGTGCTAGAAGGTAAGAAACTATTAATAAAGTATGCGAAGCTACTAGCTGAGATAGAAAAAAAGTATGGGGTTGATAAAGAAGTTATTATCTCTCTTTGGGGAACGGAGACTCTATATGGAAAAATCACTGGTGATCATGATCTTATTACTTCTCTTTCAACTCTTGCTTTTGATGGTCGTCGGAAAAGGTTTTTTGAAATTCAATTGACTGAAGCATTACGACTTATCTACAAAGGTCATGTTACACGAACTGAGTTAAAAGGTAGTTGGGCTGGAGCGACTGGTCAATGTCAATTTATGCCTTCAAATATTATGCCTTATGCCGTTGACTACGATGGTGATGGTCGAAAAGATATCTGGAATAATTATGGTGATATCTTTGCATCGATAGCAAATTTATTGAAAAGAGGCGGATGGATAAAAGGCTATTCTATTGGATCTTTAGCTTTTGGAGATTCTGAAAAAGTTACTACCAATGAATATAAAACAAAGAGTCAATATGTTGCTTTAGGCTTTAAAGATAGTTCTGGTGGCAAATTTACCAAAGAAGATTGGAAAATGAGACGTGCTTCAAAAATACCTTTAAAAAATTCTCCTATTGTTTTGCGTGGGAGTAATTATGAGACAATTTTAAAGTGGAATCGTTCAAGTTTATTTGCTGCTTTTAATATAACTCTCATGAGGGAATTTAAATCTTTGTAAGATAGTTCTTGAAGTAACCTTCTTGCTCTGGAAAGAATTTACAAGCATCAAAAACAAGATCTTCAATACTTTCTTTTTTTTGTCCAAGACTTATTCCAGAGGAGATAACCGATTCATAAATTCTTTTGTCTTGAATATTGTTACGAATAAGCTTTAAACCTTTTGCATATTTCTCTGTTTCATCAAAGGTATGTTTTAAGACAAAGAATTCAACTAGCTCAATTTTACTTTCAGCCTCAAAATTTGATTTATATTTATTGAATAGCTCAATTGCAAAAGGTTTTAATGACTCGACTTCCGACATCTCTGAAAGGGCTTTGTCATATGTATCAAAGTTACGCCCCCCAGATAATCTGATTGCATCAGCTAAGCATGTCTTGGCAGTCTTGGGGCTTGAGTCCTTAAGATGTCTTCCGGCAATCAGAAGTGCGCGGGTCATCTTGTTCTTTGTACTATCATCGACATTGGTATCATCAATATATGAATTGATCATTGAAACAATTCCTATGTAGTCACGATTGCATATTAAGATATCGATGAAGTCTTTTAAAACATTTGGTGTACATTTATAATGTTCTCTAAATTCTTTAACTGACTCATAAGCTTCTTCAAATAATTCCATTTGAAAGTAGATAAGAGCAGTATTTTTCAGTGCATGGTAGTTTAAAGGATCTTCGTCTAAAAGGAAAACATAGGATTCAAGAGCTTTTTCGAGTAGACCTTGTTTATGAAAAATCTCTGCATAAATTGAATAACTATCAGCATCAGATATTTCAAGCTCTTCATTATTTAATATCTCTAGAGCACGATCAAAATTATTGTTGTAAACTTCAGATCTCACAATACTAGAGTTTTTATCAGTTGCTTTTAGCTGAAGTTTTCTTATGAATACTGCTTGAAGTCCATTTATATAATTTTGAATACTACTTAAGCCTCGATAAAGTTCATCATAACCATCTTCAAATTTGTAAGATTGAATATATGGAAGATCAAGATCAGAGAAAACACAGAAGACTGA
>CAWUIU010000491.1:0-2342 GCA_963922285.1 uncultured Oligoflexia bacterium
GACTGGATGTTACCAGACGGACAGGGAATTGATCTTTTAAAAATTCTTCGTAATGATAATATAAATACACCAATTATCATGTTAACTGCTAAGACAGATCTTATAGATAAAGTTCTTGGTCTTGAAAGTGGGGCAAATGACTATATGACGAAACCTTTTGAACCTAGAGAACTTTTAGCTAGAATACGTGTTCAACTTAGACAGGGTGGAGAGCAACCTTCTAGTGTGGAAAAAAAAGGTCTTGTTGAGATTAGTAAATTAAAAATTGATTTAGATACGAGAGAAGTATTTTGGAGCGGAGAACTTGTTGATATGACAAAAATGGAATTCGACTTTTTAAGACTACTTGCTGAAAATCCAAATCGGGCATTATCTCGTGATGAAATCTTGAATAAAGTATGGGGTTATGACTCTTATCCTTCAACGCGAACAGTGGACACACATGTTCTTCAGCTCAGACAAAAGCTTGATGATGCTCTTATTGAGACAGTTCGAGGAATAGGATATAAGTTAAAGGCCTGATAATTATTTCTAAAAGTAGTGAGAATATTGATTTAAATCAATTACAGCTTATGACTTTTCGCTTAAACTATGTTTAATGGGAGATATTATGCTGAAAATTAATCATTATTTTGATCCTCAGACATTCACTGTTACATACTTGGTATTTCATATTGAAACTAAATCAGCTGTCTTAATTGATCCTGTCTTAGATTATGAACCCCAGGCATCAACTGTCAGCTTTGAAAGCTATGATAAATTAGTGGCAGATATTGAAAGTCTCGACTTAAGTATCAAATATGTTTTAGAAACGCATGTTCATGCTGATCATTTAACTTCTTCAGTATATTTGAAAGAAAAGTTTCCTGGTGCAAAAACTGTTATCAGTAGAGAAATAACTCAAGTGCAAAAAGTTTTTAGTCAAATCTATAACTATGATATACCATGTGATGGTTCTGAGTTTGATCTGCTTGTTGATGAGGGTAACACTATTGAACTTGACGGTTTTAGTGTAGATGTTATTGCAACTCCTGGACATACGCCGGCTTGTGTAACTTATAAGATTGATAATCATCTTTTTACAGGGGATGCTCTTTTTATGCCAGACATGGGAACTGGCCGCTGTGATTTTCCTAAAGGTGATGCTGAAAAACTTTATGATTCAGTTCAAAAAATTTATGCATTTCCTGATGATACAATTATTCATGTTGGCCATGATTATGCACCAGGTGGCCGTGAATATAAATTTACAACAACAGTTGCCGAGCAAAAAGAAAAGAATATTCAATTAACTTCTACAACAACGAAGAGTGAGTTTGTTTCATTTCGTAAACAAAGAGATGAGACCTTGAAAGCTCCGAGATTACTTTTACAAAGTATTCAAGTGAATATGGTAGCAGGAAAACTTCCGGTAAGAGAGAGTAATCAAACCCATTATTTGAAAATTCCTCTTCAGATTGAACGTTCGTAATGAAAGTGCTTTATAGTAAGTTCCAGTATATCAGTGTTAGTGATCATACCAACTACATTGTAGTCCTTGTCAACTACAGGTAGTGCACCAACTTTATTTTCTACCATAACTCGAGCAATATCTTGAGCGAGGGTTGATGTCATGCAAGTTATCACTTTCTTTGTCATCGCTTCTTTAATGGTACCTCTTAGATTAGAGTAATTGAGTATATCACGATCAGAAATGATACCACATAGTAAGTCCTTTTCATCAAGAACAGGAAGGTGTCTGATGTTCTTCTTATTCATCAGATCAAAAGCTTCAGTGATTTTTTGTGACTCTCTAATGATGAGAGTAGGGCTGGTCATAATGTCTTTGGCGTAAAAGTTTTTTTGTAGAGACCTCTTACTTTCTTCAGTTCTTTTATAAGCTTGAGAGAAATGAGAGGTCCCCTTTGGTTCGCTTTGACTATTATTTTCTGTATGTAGATTTACTTCAGAGCTTCTTTTTGACTTTGATATATTGTACGCTTGCCTTAGGTCGGCAACGGAAATTTTCTGAAATTGTCCATTAAAGCTAACTAAGAAGGCCACAATTTACTGACACGGTCTAAAAGTTGATTTTAAGTAAATATTAACATCATTCCACGTTTTCCCTTCGTGAAGAGCATAGCATGCTTTATTAATTGCTTTTAAGTTGTCATGAAGAAGAAAGTCAAAGACATCAATTGTACCATTCGCACTTAAAGTATTTCCTTGAATCACATATGTCATAGGTACTTTTAATTTCTTTCCTTTGATGACCATATCAATTACAAACTTCTTTGCTTTTACTGAAGTTACTTTTCCTTTGATATCAACATCTTTAAAAAAGTTTTTCACAATTTTATTAT
>CAWUIU010000492.1:0-2331 GCA_963922285.1 uncultured Oligoflexia bacterium
TTGGAATAATTGCACCTATTATCGGTCGACCATTTAATTATGTTGGAACTGAAACGATTGATGCCGGAGTCAAAACATCTCTAGCAGGTAATGATAACTACGCTATTTGCCTACCTGGTAAAGTAACAAACAACACATTCACAGCAGGAACACTTGCGAGCCTAAATGATGCAATCCCTAACTCTTCTAACCCTACAGCGACAAGTAGTCGTGGAGCATTCAATGTTCTTAGTGACAGTAAAGGAGATACAATAAGTGGTATTGGAGTCGCGAGCTCAGATGCTGGAGATGCAACTTTCCTCTCATGCCCTGTTTTTGATGAGAATGGAGAAGACATCAGATTCTCTATGTCAACAACGAGTCTTGTAGGAGCGAGTGATATTCATAGTCTAGCAAAAGCTCAAAATCTATCGTCTAAAATCATAACCGATAACTTCTCAACTCTAGTAGATACCAGCTATGTCCAGAATTATGAACAAAGTATATCTGCTTCAGGTAATACAACAGATGACGATCGACTTGCTAATGGTGTAAGCTTTGAAAATAATGCTTGTCTGCGAGCACCAGGCTCAACATGCTTTACAAACTTAGATTGTGCGGCAAATGGTTCAATTTCAGGAACTTTATCATCAATTACAACAGGTGATTTAACTACTATAAACGACTACGAATTACTTTTTTGGCAATCAGAAATGATTTGTTCTCAGCCAGCAAGTTATGGTGATGTCGATTATGACATTAGAAAGAATAGATGCTGTCGAGATACAGATAATAGCTTCAGATTTCCTACAGCTTTAGACGGTGCAACGAAAACACCGATAAATGAAGATGGTTTTACAAGAGCAGTGGATACAACAAAGACCCCTCTATCAGAAACTGCCAACACTTCTGAGAAACTTTCATCTGCTACATTAATTCATTATCAAACAAATAAAGCTTCTGACCCACTTCCGGCACTTCAAGTTGCTACACCTGATGCCTGCAGTGGAACTTGTAATCCTACTGCAAATTATGAAGGACAATTTAAAACAGTAGACTCAATGGCCGCAAGAATGTGTTGTAGCGAAAACTGGATAAGAAACTTTTCAGACACTCAAGGTGGTGGACATATTTGGTCACCTACTAAGTTTCAACAACTAGATACAAGTTCTTTCACATGTCTTAACTATTATGACTTCAATAGCGATGGAACACAAAACAATAGTGTTGACTGCCAGGACCCTCTTGATCCAAATTGTGAGGCGATCAGTATTCCGGAAGTTAAAGCGAATCAAATTTTAGAGTGGTTATCGACAATGGAACTAGTAGGTATTCCAAACGTTATCGTACCTGTTATTGATACAGATGCTACAATCGCCAGTAACCTCTACTGTACAAATGACCTTTCTGGAGGTGCAAATTATCTTGAAAACTTTTTAAATACAGCTTCAACACAATCTGACTATGATAACAATGGTGCAGGACAAGGGAATCGAGACAATTTTATTAGCCTACACTCAGTTGAAAGTACGACATCTCGTTACTCAACTAGTGCTAATATTAAAACAGTATTCTCTCCTGATTCTTTTTCTTGTTGTCTTCCTGGTGGGACAGTTATTTCAAACACTGAAAATGATTCAAGATGTTGTACAGGAAACACAACTCCAGTTGGAGCCAGTTCAAAAAGATGTACTCTACCTGATTATTCAAATGTTTCGGTTTACCTAAACCGTTTCGTCTCTAGCGAAGCGAATACTTTAGACGAAGCTGCTTTTGACAGTAAAACAGGTTTCATTCTCGATACTGCAACAGAAGCAACAATCGCTTGTAGCAAAGGACTTTGCCCTGGAGGATATCTAGTAAAAGGACTAGTATACGGTCGTTATGGAATCTCAGGCCTTTCTGAAATAGCAGATGATAGTGCAACAGTTAATCGATTTGCAGAAGGTCCTACAGACAACTTCATTGGCTCCGAGGAGACTGGAATCTTTAATTATATTGATGCTGGACTTAAGTTTAATAATCATCTCTACTGTGTCAGTCAAGAAGTCGGTCAGACATTGCACAATGCTAATCGATATGAAGTCTATCCATGTTCAAATTAAGCTAAAAACAATAATTCCAATAGCTAATAATGCCCGGTAATAGAAGAAGTGAACGAACTTAACCTTCTTTAGCATTTTCAAGAAGAAGTGAATGGTAAGAACTCCTACCACAAAAGAAACAACAACTCCTTCAATACAGAAGACAATATCAAAAGCAATTTGAGACTCTTTGATCTCAAGCCATTTAAAGATTGCTCCCGCTATTATTAGTGGTAACGATAATAGAAAAGAAAAAGTTGAGGCACTT
>CAWUIU010000493.1:0-2303 GCA_963922285.1 uncultured Oligoflexia bacterium
CTGGGACTTCCACAAAGTTGTTGCTGAATACAACGTTAACTTATCTGAGTTCTTCTGGATTAAGTGGTTAAATAGACCAATGCCAGGAAATATGTATGTAAGAGAGTTTTTTTGGAATTATCCTAACTTTTGTATATATCGGTGTTGCTCCAATTGCGATTGCAAAATCAAAATGGGGTAAGAAGATAATCGAAGGTGTAGGTCAGATTAGATACTATATTTTAATTTTCTTAATTCTAGGGATGGCATCATTACCAATCAAAATGGTTCTAAGATGGCTATTTAGTCTTAAGTATATTGTTGCTCTACCAGAGCTAGAACTGAACTTATAATAGATAGAGGTATATTAAGATGTCGAAAAAACATGAGCCAGGAATGGCCTATGATATGAAAAAACTCCACAAGTGGTTTGCAGTTTTTTCATTAGTTTTACTTTTTTCTACTGTTTGGGTTTTCCTAGACGACTACATTAGACCTTGGAAGGCTTATCAAGTTGAAGCGATGAAGATCGAAAAGAAAAAGATCGCTGAAAAAATTGCTGCTGAAGAGAAAAATATCAGCCAAGAGAGACTTGATCAGCTTGATAAAGAGTTAGAAGAGGGTGAAAAGAAGGTTCAAGCTAACTTAGGTGAGATTAACAAACTTGAAGCTGAGTTAAATGTTCTTTTAAAAGATATTAAAGAGGAGACAATCACAAGTGGTCGTCTAAATTCAGCGGTTGGTGCTCTTACTTTTAAGTGGGAGATTGCTGAATCTCATGGTGCTAAATATGCTCCAAAACTTTTTAAAGAGCTAAGAGACAATAAGAAAAAACTTGCTGCTTCTAAAGACAAAATGAAATTCCTTCAAGGAAAAGAAAAAGCGATTAATAGAGAAATCGCAGGTCTAAAGAAAGCAGTTACAGATGTTGAAAAAGAAAAAGAAAAAATCTTATCAACAAAGAAACTTCTTAACATTGCTTTAGATAAGAAGAAGATGGATCCAATCTTTGCACTAAGAAACGCTCCATTTATCGACTTCCTCGATCCAACAATTAAGATACAACAGGTTGTTCTAGAGAACATCACTGATGATCGGTATTTCCAGCATGTCCCAAAGGTTGACCGTTGTATGACTTGTCACACGTTCATTGATAAAGCTGGATACGAAGATCAACCAAATCCACATAAAACTCACCCTAATTTAGACTTAATGGTTGGTGCCAAAGGTAAGCACCCGATGAAGCAATTTGGGTGTACATCTTGTCACGGTGGTGAAGGGCATAGAGTTACTGACTTTAATTCACCAGCTCACATTCCAAAGGATGAAGCGCAGAAGCAAGAGTGGATTGAAAAATATAACTGGCATGAACCACACAAGGTACCACAAGTTATTTTTAAGAATGGTATGGCAGAAGCTGGTTGTGTAAAATGTCATACTGGTGTTCAGTACATTCCTGAAGCTACTGTTCTTAATGAAGGTAGAAAGAATATTGAAAAATTTGGTTGTTATGGATGTCACAAAATCGAAGGTTGGGAGCACAAGCGTAAGCCTGGTCCAGCACTTGATAAGATTGCAGCTAAGGTTGATAAAAAGTTCTTTAAAAACTGGGTATGGAATCCAAAGTCATTTAATAAGCATGCAAGAATGCCTAACTTCTTTAATCAGGACAACAACAGAAAACCTGAGTATATGAAGAAGAATATTGCTGAAGTAAATGCAATTACTGAATTCATTTATGAACAGTCTGAGCCATATCGACCATTCGCTAGATATACTGGTGGTAATGTTGAAAATGGTAAGGAACTTGTTAAGTCTCTAGGTTGTATGTCATGTCACGGTGTTGAAGACTATCCAATCGAGACAAAGAAAGCTGCTGGACATAAAGGTCCACACTTAGATGCACTTGCTTCAAAAATTAAAAATCCTGATTGGATGGTGTCATGGTTAAAGAAACCAAGTCATTACCAAAAAGATACAATTATGCCGTCATTTAGACTTTCGGATAAAGAAGCTAATGACCTTACTGCTTATTTATTAAGCACAAGAAATAAGAGTTTCGATAAGCTTTCTTTTGAGCCTCTCGATAAATCTATTAGAGATGAGATCTTAGTAACATACTTCTCTGCATTTGATACGATGGAAGTTGCTAGAAAGAAGCTTGCTAGTATGAGTGATCATGAAAGAACTATGGAGCTTGGTAGAAGATCTGTTGGTAAATATGGATGTTACTCTTGTCATACAATTAAAGGATTTGAAGGACGAGCTCCAATTGGTCCTGAGTTAACTAAAATTGGATCAAAGCCATTAACTCAATTTGGTTT
>CAWUIU010000494.1:0-2294 GCA_963922285.1 uncultured Oligoflexia bacterium
ATATTACATAAGAAAATACCAACGAGTAGGGGACAAATAAATGAAGGTAGTGGAATTCCTATCTTCTTTGCACCAATAAAGGCAAATGTTCCTAGGACAATACAAAGACTGAGAAGTAACATTGACTCCATCATTTTCTTAGGCGTTACTTGATCAACATCATTTGGATTAAAAGTAATGGTGTCACTATTTTCACCACCTTTCTTACCCGAAGTATCTATAGGTGCTGAAAGATTATACTTTTTAATAAGTTTTTGTGTAACGGGACCTCCTAAAATACCGCCTAGGATTAATCCAAATGTGGCAGAAGCCATGGCAAGCTCGAAGGTCCCCTGAACATTTTGTGATGCTGTAAACATTTCTGCATATGTTGCACCAGTACCATGTCCTCCACTGAGAGTGATCGATCCGGCGAGAAGTCCATTTAATGGATGAAGATCTGTAATGAGTGCCAGTAAGACGCCAATTCCATTTTGAAAGACGAGATATAAACTTGCGACGCCTAAGAAAATAATGACCTGTGGACCACCTTTTAAAAGAAGTTTTAACGAAGCCCCAAGTCCAACAGTCGTAAAGAAGACGAGCATCAATGGATTCTTTAATGTCATATCATATTCAAAAGTAATGCCGAATTGCGTATACATAATCATTGTAACGACAGAGAAAGCTATTCCTCCGACGACGGGCTCTGGTAGGTTGTTTTTTTTGAGAAAAGAGATTTTATCGTTGAGGATGTAACCAGCAAACAAGATTACTAGGGCTAAAAGCAATGTCTGGATGAGTCCTAATTGAACAATCATATAGTCTCCATTAAAAATGAATTAATATTTAATTTTATCAAAGAGTATTGCGCACTGCTTTAGGTGGAAGGATCTTCAGTAACCAACGTTTTTACTTAAGTAGTTGCTAATTGCATTTGAAACTGATTGAGACTGCTTCGCAAAGAGACAAAAGTCATGTTGTATATCTTGGCAAACTTCAAAGTTTGATCCTTTTGGTAAGTAGTTCTTGGTATAGTCAGGTACCCAGTAATCATCAGGAGCAAATAGAAAGAATGTTTTTTTAGGATTCATACCTTCAAGTTTTTCTTGAATTTTTAACCCTTCAAAATCTTCTATATAACTACCTACGAGAGAGAAGAAGTTCTTAAGATAGAGTGGCTTTTTAATTTCATTAGAAATATGTTGGTTAAAAGGATTATCACCAAGCCACCTCTTGAAAATCATTTGAGATACTTTTTGATTTAGTAAAAGTGTATGAGTCAGATTTTTCATACCTAGTCTTGTCACAGGATGGCGAAACATCTTGAGATAACCAATATTATTTGGGCTTGGTCCAGTGAAAGGACAGAGAACAATGAACTGATCAATGTCTTTTTCGAGCTCATTGTGTAGGGATATTGTGACAGCACTTCCTAATGAGTGACCAATTAAAATAACTTTGTCGGCATTATGATGATTAAGAATTCTTCGAATACTTTGGCGATGATCATCGATAACATCATATACATTAACTGACTTTCTCTTTGTTGTTTTAGTATTGCATTGGCCGAGATGATGAAGAATCTCATAAACTTTTTCACTACCAATAGGAAGATCAGCGACAACTTGATCGACAAAGCTTTGATAAATGCCCGGAACACTTGGGTTTCCCGGAATCATGATGATGAGAACTTTCATGGGTCTAAGTATAACTGGCAAATAATGAAAGCAAAGTAAATTTTTTGTAAACAATTGTGCTACATTATTGGCTGGGTAAAGTTACGTGTGATAGAAATGGCTATGATCTTAAAAAAATGTATAACAATTTCTATCTTTTTTCTCTTGCTAGCTTCATGCTCATCAAAGAGTTGGAGAGATGCATCAAGGGAATCAGCAAATATTGCACCTAAAGTTCATGAAATAAATGATCATATTTTTCAAGTATACTATGCTCGAGCATTTTCTTGGCGCGGCTATTTTGGTGTTCATCCTTGGGTATCTTGGAAGTTAAAAGAAGATAGTGAATATTCTGTCGCTCAAGTAACGTCTTGGAATATTAGAAGGGAAGGGCGAGCGATTAACTTTTCAAAGGGGATCCCTGATCGACTTTGGTATGATAATTATCCAACAGTTATTTTTGAAGCACGTGGTGAAAAAGCACTAAAGATAGTTCAACAAGTAAAAGAGCTAATGAAGAATTATCCTTTTAATCAACGTTACTCTCTTATGCCTGGGCCTAACTCAAATACTTTTGTCTCTTATTTGATTCGAAATATTGATGATATTGATATTGAATTACCTCCCCATGCAATT
>CAWUIU010000495.1:0-2289 GCA_963922285.1 uncultured Oligoflexia bacterium
GCAATTGCAAGAGAACTTAAATCAAATATCAATGACTGTTTTTTAAGATCTGAATTCTCCAAATCAATTTCTAATGTTAAATTTAAGTACGACATTGACCAAGGTGATGGGTCAATCCTTCCTAAGTTTAAAATTGAGAAGACAAAGAATTATGATATCTCAAAACTTATTAAAATTACTGACGAAAGTAAAATAGAAGAAGTTTCATACTCAGCTGCTGCAGACTCAATCTTTGAAAGAGCTACAATCGAGAGTCAGTCAGTTCTTCTTGAGACAACAACAGAAGTCGGAAATTACTCATTTGAAAGAGAGGGTGTTGAGTCTAAAGACTCAAAGCTTGCAGCATTAAAAGGTGCTAAAGTTTTCAATATCAAAGCTATTGATGCAACTGACACTAAGCTTTTAAGTCGTATCAATGATGTAAACCTAATTGCGACAGGTCCTGGACAAAAGTTTAAGCTAACATTCAAAATAACTGATTCAACTCTTGTTGGATATATTGAAGCAGTCGAAGGTGCAACGCTCGTTAAATCACACCTTCCAGAAGAATACAAAAACGATGAAAGAATTCCTGCTTTTGATATGCCAATTGTTAGTTACTTAACGAAGACTTTAAGTGGTATTGATGAAGTAACAGGAGAGCCAGTTTACGATCTAGAGCACAATGAAGATAAAGACACCGCAAAACATATCAAAGTAGGTTCCCCAGCTTTAGCAGGTATTGTTGAGGCAGGCGCTGCCGAGCTAGAGTCTATCTACTCTAAGTCCGCTCTTGAAGAAGAACTATTTTCAATCGATAGAATCAAGAAGCTTGTAAACGCTAAAGAAAATGAACTTAAGACTTCTTTAAACGGTGGCCATGAATTTAATGCTAAAGATGGTTTCAAAGCAAGATTCTTTGACAACAAATTAGTTGTATCAAGAATGGTAACAGCAGATGAACTAACTAAATCTGAAAAGAAAATACTTGATTCAGGTGCTATCAGTAAATACATAGTTAAATGTTCTATTTCAGATGCAAATGAACTCTCAGCTCTTAATGAAAAGTTAGGTAGATCTTCTTTATCAGAAAAGTTTACAGCTAAGAACTGTTACTTAAGATCAGAATATGAAACGAGCGTAACTTATGCTGAACTAAAGCAAAAAAGAGACACAAGAACAGGTATTCTTTTAGCTGGAACAGAAATCTCTAAAGGTTCAGTTGATGCTAATAATGCACAATTTGTTGTTATTTCAGATGACAACGAGATCCTAGATACAATCACTAAATCAAGTGATACAGCATACCTTAAGCTTTCAAAGTTTAAAGGTAAAGAGTATATGATGAGAAGAGTATTAGAAGACTCTCCAAATATCTTCAACTATACTTTTGCAGGATCTAAGGATGCATGGCACGTTGAAATCGTAAAATTCAACTTTGAAGAAGATCAACTCGTTATTAAGAGATCGAAACCACTTCTTGGAAAAACAGGAACAACTGATGTTGATGATGAAATCATCATGTCATTTGATGTTGAATACAAAAGAGAGATCCGTTTTGATGACAACGGTAATCAACTATCTTCTCCAAGATATGAAGATTCTAAATATACTGATGATCAAGCAATAGCTATCGTTAACCTATCAAAGAACAGATCTCCAAGAGTACTTTCTGCCATTGATGCTTTTGGATTAGAAAAGTACTTAAGTTACAAAGTAGATCAAGAGGCACTAGATATTGTTCAAGAAACTGAAGAGCGTAATGACCTCCTCAACTATTCAATCAGAACAGTGTACAAGTCTTCAGACCTATTATACAGAATGGGTGGTTATGGATGGACTCCACAAACACACCAGCAATTAGAATTTAAAGAACGTGTTTCTTTTCAAAGATATTATGAAAGTGAAGAAATGCCGACTCAGCCAATTCCATACGATATTCAAAAGAAACTTAACTATGGTATTTTCACAGCTGAAAAAAGTGTTCCAAAAGGATACTCAGAGCAGACAAATACTTTTGACACAGAAGTACCTCTACCAATGACTTTTGATATTAGAAATGGAAAGCAGATTACATATGTACTTGCTGGTATTCCATCTAATAAATCAAAAACTGAGACTCAACCAAAAAGAGTTCTTGACAGTGTTGAAAAGGACCTAAGAGAAAAGCTTGTTAAGTCTTCAAAGACTGTTATAGAGCACATGAATGAAGGGTTCAGACGTGCATTCAAAGGAACAGAACTTGAAGGAAGAAGTGATGTTATCAAGCTTCAAATTGAAAGAGATGAGTCAATGCCAGCAGGTGTTAAG
>CAWUIU010000496.1:0-2262 GCA_963922285.1 uncultured Oligoflexia bacterium
TAAGTCTAATGCTCTTTATTGTAAATCATGGATGAGTTCGTGGGTCTATGACACAAAAGAGGGGAAGTATAAGAATCCAAAACATATACGAAGTGAATGTTTAGAATAAAAAAAGCCCCGGTTTCTCGGGGCCTTATTTTTAAGATTTTTGTCTATTAGTTATTCTCTTGTGGATTAACAATAGAGAAGATTCTTGATAGTTCTGTAACGTTACCTAGAATTCTATCATGGCTATCCTCAGGTCCCTTACTTGGTTTGAAAGCGTTAAATTCTGCACTTCCAAACTCTTTTTCAAAATCAAGATTAACAAGTACCGCTGATTGAAGTAATCCAATAGGGTCTAGGTTACCTTGTTCATCATAAGAAGCTTCTGCTAATTTCTCAAAGTTATTCTTAACCATTGATCTTAGGACAGCAGATTTTCTCTCTTCTTTTAAGCCTTGTAATACATCATTTTGCTCTGCTGAACATAGAGCTTTATCTCCGATACACTGTTGAGCTGACATCATTTCGACCATAGCTCTTTGCTTGCTGTATCCTTCGAGTAATTGTTGTGTTACTTGTTCTGCAGAGATTCCAAGCTCTCCCATTGCATCTCTATATTGTTTCATCACATAATTAGCTGCAAAGTTTTCTGGTGTTAAAGTCGCAAGGAAGGCTTTAGCAGCTTCAAGTTGCTCTGGAGTAACACCAGCTTCTGGGTTCTCTGCATTTGCAACTCTATTAAGATGTTGACCAGCAACTTGTGCGTAACCTTGAACGATCCCACTTTGATTACCATCAGCAATTGCCTTTGCTAAGTCTTCTTCGGCTTTCTTAAGTGCTTCAGCAGAGAATTCCTGCGCAGGTCCAATTCTTGTATTGATGTAATTAGTGATTGGCTCGATTAACTCAAACTTGTTTGCAAAAACTTCTTGTATCTTTTTAATACTTCTTAGCATATCTCCTTTAAGGATCATCTCTCCTGATTTGAATGAGTCAGATGCGTAAGGAACATATACCTTATCTCCCTTGGCCTGTTGAATAAATGCTTCAAAAAGTCCTTGGTCATTAATCGTTTTAAGCTCTTCCTCATCTTTATTTTCAATTCTAAACGCTCTTGAAGGGTTAAAAGATGGCTCATATGAATCAATATTTAAGAATAACATTGCTCCATAGATTGCATAGTTTCTTACCCATTCAGTTACTTCAGTATTAAATACTTTATCATTAAGCTCTGTTAGAACGTATTCAGGAGCTGCTTCTTTACCTTGGTTTACGTTAACAAGTGCCTTAGGGCTAACTTGGTCAAGTAATACCTCTTGTAGAGTTTGCAGAACAACAGACTCGTTAGATTCTCTTCTAAAGATAAATTTCTCTAGTAACGTATAAGGAATACGTAGAGAGTGTCTTAGATATCTCCAAGAATTTGAACGATCAGCTGTCATTGCAATAATTGCTGCTAGTTTATCTTCTTCAGTACCTCTGATTGAAGCTCTTGCGTTTTCTGGGTCAAATCTTTTTCCATTAGTCCACTTTGTTTCGACCATGGCAATTGATTTTTCAACACCTGCAGGTAGTCCTGGGAACGGTGGTGGGATTTCTTTCTCAACTACCGCTGGAATAAATCTTTCATTCTTATTCTCTGGACCAACGTATCTTGGTGCTTCTGGCATTGAGATTACTGATCTTAAAAAGTCAATTGAAAGCTCTGCAGCTCCGATCATATCTTGAACAAGTGCTCCCCATTCTTCTTGAGAATAGTTATCACTTTCAAAGATAAACTGGTACCATAGCTCTTCATTGATTTGTCTTAATTTAGAGAATTTGTTAACAAGCCAACCAAAAGGTCCACCAGTTGTCATATTCTTTCTATCACCAATAAAGTAGATGTAGTCGTACAGCTCACGGTAATCTTGGATTTCATTCTGAACAATTTCAGTAAATGAAGTTCCAGAGTCATGTCTGTTACACTGTGGAGATTGTCCTGCATCTTCATCTGAACAGAACATAATCTTTTTAACACCTGCTTGAACTAATGCTTGTCTTGTAATGTTGTTATAATTCTCTTGCCCCATCGCATCGAGTAAGTCATTGATCTTCACTAATTGACTATACTTTTTACCTTGAGGAGTATTGTGCTCAACATTTCTTAGTTTAACCGTAGTTCCATTGATTGCCTTCTCTGAAACTTTAGCATCAGTTAGTTCTTCTAATTCAATGTAACCTGCATATGCTGCTCTTAGTGCATATACATCATATGGCCCTAGACCGTCATAAGTT
>CAWUIU010000497.1:0-2257 GCA_963922285.1 uncultured Oligoflexia bacterium
AATAATTAGACACACAAGCTTTCCTTTGTTACTTGGTATTATATAAGCGATCTCCAGCGTCACCTAGACCAGGTAATAAGTAACCTTTTTCATTAAGACCTTCTTCTAGAGAGAGACCAATAATCTCAACATCTGGATGAAAATGTTCAAGTCTTTCAAGGCCTTCAGGTGAGGCAAGAACACAAATCATTTTAATCTTGCCAACCTTATATTGCTTTAAGCGATCAATACTCGCAATTGCAGTATCACCAGTTGCTAACATTGGATCAATTAGAAGAACATCACGACCTTCATGATTGGCCGGTAATTTAAAATAGTATTCAACAGTATTTTCGATGAATTTATCGCGATAGATACCTATATGACCAGCGCTTGCATACGGAAGTGTTTCAAGAACTCCATCAAGCATTCCATTTCCGGCTCTCATAATTGATACGATCATTGGATAATGAGCTGGACGAATTCCTTTAGTTATTGTCATAGGTGTTTCGATATCAAATTCTTCCGTGACCATATCGCTTGTTACTTCATATGCTAGAAATTTACCAATCTCATTCATAAGGCCTCTAAAACCAATAGAGTCAGTGTTCTTATTTCTAAGCATTGCTAATTTATGCTTTAATACAGGGTGTTTAACTTCAGTAAAATTTTTCATATATCAACCTTAAATAATTTAATTAAAAAACTGTTCCATCACTATCAAGCTTCAATGGAGGTGAGGAGTCTTGTCTCGCCTTCGCTGCAAGTCGACGTCCTGCCCACCAAGTACCACCTTCCAAAACTTTGGCAAGAGGAAACTCTTGAGCACTAAAATTCAATTTCTCTCTAACGATATCAGCAATTTTATCGAGCATGACAACTGTTAGTGCACGCCACTCAATGATTATTTCACTATCTGGTTTATGTGCTTTTTCAACCATCGTTTGATCTCTTAGTGTGATGAGATTAGAGTCAAGTAAGAGACCACCATTTCGATATTCTGCAAGTCCTGTCATCTCATGGGCATCAGTCACTTCAATACCAGCTTCAATAATTGGCTCAACCAGAGAGTAAGTTAACCATTGAGATAATTTATGAAATGGAATGAGAGAGTTTAAGTCCTCTTTTTCTCCTAGTAGAGGGTGATTCCAGACGTCACCAAGGTTCTTTCCATCGACATTTATTCGGCTAGGCCAAATGTCCCCAAAGTGATTTAAAACGGCAATTAAAAGATCTGTCGCTTTAAAACTCTTTCCATGATTTTCGATCATGTAATCGATAATATTTCCAGGTCTTTTATCTTTGAATACCTGAGGCTTATTACTAACACATTCACCTAGTGACTTAAGAAGGTTCGCTCTCCCTTGTGCTCCTACAAGAGGGTTTGAGTCACTAACTTGAAATGAGTTTTCTACATCTTTTGCAGTTATCGTTTGTAGCTTTTCTCCATCTGCCTTTAGACTCCCATCATTAGCAAAGGCTCCATCCATGAACATGTGAAAAGATGCAACTCCTAGTCCTTCTGATCGATTGAAGTCTGCTCCATTCTCGTTGTACTTCCACTTTGGCCCTGCTCCTGCATCGAGTAAGACGGAGGTGATAACTAGATCTAGCTTTGTACGTGCTCTTTCTAATGCATCCACATTGGATAGAGTTTCATTGAGTTTAGATATTCTATCGATTTTTCCAACCTGAAAATGTCCCCATCTGGAATGAAAAGGAATTTCTAGATTAGGATAATTATCTTTTATGACTTCGATAACAAAGTCGCTGACTTCTTCTAATTTATTTTCATGAATTTCAAAATGTGTTTTTCCACTTTTTGAAAGATCATAAATTTTCATTGTTCTCTCTCTGATCGCTTTCGGTGAGAGAAGGTACGTAATATGCTCTTGTTGGTTCATATTCTCTTTGTCCTATTTGTGTCTTCTATTCTTCTAATTTTCGGCCCTGTACTTCTTGTAGTTCAGACTCATCCTTCACATCACCATCTGTGAAATAACCAGCGGCCTTTTTTGCTTCCATTTCTACTTGAGCATCAGCTGGTATAAGTTCAGGTGGTATCGAAATTCTATTAACAACTTCAATACCAGAGCCTGTGATAGCGTCGTATTTCATATTCGACATTGAATGCAGGTTATGAATCTTTTTAACACCTAAGTATTGTAAAACATCTGGCATAAACTCTTGAAAACGAGCATCCTCAACACCCGCAACACATTCAGTTCTTTTGAAGTAATTTGCTGCAGAGTCACCGCCTTCTTGTCTCTTTCTTGCG
>CAWUIU010000498.1:0-2256 GCA_963922285.1 uncultured Oligoflexia bacterium
TCTTTTTAATAAGCTCTTCTCTCTTATCAACACTAGTAAATAATTTATTCAAGAGAAAATGAATTCCAGGAAATACAATAAAAAATATTATAGCAACATGTAAGTGCTCTCTATTACTAGTGTTAAGATAAGAGATAAAACTCTTTATCGTGACAATATAAAATATCCCAAAAAATATATGGAAAAACCATATCATACCATTTGTTTTATTTTTCATTTATTCATTCTATGTATAAAAGACAAACAAAAAAGGGTGAACTTTGTTCACTTTAGTAAAGGGAATTTATCACCTATCCTTCACTTTTCAATAAAAAAACTTCATAATATATAGAGGAGGAATTGTATGAGAGCTTTATTTAAGTTTTTTATTTTATCTTTAATTTTATTAAGCTCATGTAAGAGCAGTAAGAACGAAGAGGTACAAACACCTACACCAACTCCTAAACCTACTCCTCCAGTGCAAATTAATTATGAAATTTCACTAGCTTTTAATCGACTGGAAACCACTGGTCTTGATAATATTCAAGTAGTTGCTTCAATTACACGTAATGGGACATTAACAAGTGGTCTCTCTCCCTCTATAACAGCGACCAAAGGCTCACTTAGTTCAGTAACCGATAATGGTAATGGTACTTATACAGCTACATTAACACCAACGAGCACTGGTGAATACCCTGTTACTGTTACATACGATTCAGTATCGATCACAAGAACACCCATTGTTCTTGCAGATGTTCACAGCGATTGGGGTCAACCAATATCTGTTCCTGGTTATGTAAATACAGATGGATATGAAGATGGTGTAACAGTCACTCCTGACGGAGAATATCTCTTTGTCCAAACTGGACCTCATTATTTTTCTGGTATATTTGTCATGCAAGTAGCTAGAGCATCTGGTGGCTGTGGTGGTGCAACCTCTCGCCTCACTCCAACAAGGTGTAACCATGATTGGATTGATAACCTTATCGGATCATATACCGCCCCTGAAAGACCCGGTTTCTTCGATGGACGCTTTAATGGCAATACTTTATTACATAATTCAAATTCATGGAATATTGCCAATGATGCTTCACCCAACTATGCGCTTTCGACAATGTTCTATGGTTTTAAAAGACAAGCCGATGGAACATTTAAAGAGCCATTTTATGTTGCATTTGATGATGACAATGATGCACTTATCAATCCCTATGGAATGAGTTTTTTAATGAATGGAGATGGTACTGCCTTAATGACTTTCACATTTAATGATCCAACAGATCCTGACATGGTTGACTTTGATGGTGATGGCAATGATGACGCCGAAAGTTATTTTGACGTCTATCACACAACTATCAACCTTGGTCAAAACAACTCTCTTGGAGAATTCGTCTACTCAGGAACACCTGGTTCACATCCTGTTCGAGGTACAACCTTCAATTCATCACTGGTGAATTTTGGAAAGACTGGAATTAATGGGATTGCCGGAACTCAAGGTAATTCACACTTATTTAAAAACTCTGGTTCTCTAAACTCCATATGGATAGATGATGAGTTTGACACTTTAGGTAGTGATGATAGTCGTGATTTATCTGTTCATGTACTCACATCAGGTAACATTAACAGCGGAACATGGACTAAAGTCAAACTACCATCAAATGTAAATCAAGCAGAGCCTTACCATGAAATTCAGCCCTACTTTAATGGTCAAGTCCTCTACTTTACTAGATCTCAATCAGGAACAACAAACCCCGAAGTTTTTTACTCTACATACTCAGGCTCTTACGATGCAAGTGGATACGGTACTAATGGAAACTGGGGAACACCTATAAAAATACTTGCCTCTGATACAGACAACAGTATAGGAAATATAGTCTCAGTCGGAGAGCCTACAGAAGCTGTCTACAACGGAGAAACATATCTCTACTTTGTCTATGCCGTTGTTAGAGCAAGCGATCCACAAGGAACCGGAGTTCTAGATTATAATTTACAAGCTGGTTTTATTAAGAAGAAATAAAGTATTAATCAAGGCCTTCAAACTCATTAAAAGCAACAGGCAAGAGCTCTCTTAACAGAAATTTTTTTTGAACTCCATCTAGATTTCCAAGATAAATGGGCATTTCAGCATAGTAGAATTCAGAAATTACCTGTAGACAAAGCGCACAAGGAGGAGCCGGCTTATCTTGATTTGTAACAACAACGATGAACTCGATTTCCTGCTTACCTAGAGTTGCCACCGAGTTTAAAATAGCATTTCTTTCTGCACATATTGTTGCACCA
>CAWUIU010000499.1:0-2250 GCA_963922285.1 uncultured Oligoflexia bacterium
CCTATAGTGAAATGGTCAATAATCCAAAAGGCTGTAGTGGAGAAAGAACAGAAAATCGAGCAGTTGTTGAAGGTATTGGAAAAGAACTTGGAGAAATTTTAAATTACTCTGCAGGTACAGGCTGGGAGCTACTCTATTCAGTAGATGGTTCCGATATAGACTGGATGTGGGCAGAAGAGCAAGTCATCCCTTATGTATTAGAAGTTAGTCCACGCTCTGACGGCTTTCAACCCGCGTACGAAAAAAGAGATCCAACAGTAAAATTAAACAGAAAAGGCTGGCAATACCTCCTAGATAGACTTCAGGGTCCATCAATTAACGGGGTTACAAAAAACTTCAAGTCTATTGAATATAAGAGAAAGAGTGATGGCAAAACTTTTTCATACAAAATCAATCCAGATGGAAGTTATCATATAATTGTCACTCCAGGTGATTATGACGTTAAGTATATTGGTAAAAACACTTCAAAAAAAATAAGTTTGAAAGTAGAGAACAAAGTAACAATTGAGCATCAATGACAAAAGGCTGCGTATGGAGCCTTTTTTCAAAATAAAATTTTACTACCTTGTGCTTTTTTTATTTTATTCATCATCTGTTTAAGTAATTCCGTGTCAATTGAGTCTACATCTTTAGCTTTTTCATAAGCCTTCTTAGCATATGAGTAATCATTTAAGCCAAATAACCAAGCGATGATTCCTCTTGTAGGTCTTGCTCCTTTATTAAGCGCCAAATCAAGTGAAGCTTCATCAAAGTTATCAACACTAAATCTTATTACATTCTTAGAGTCATCATTACGTACGTTAACATCACTACCTGCTTCAATGAGTAATTCAATCATAGCTCTATCATCAAGAGAGGAAGCTGTTAGAAGAGGTGTATTTCCCTTGTTATCTGCAATATTTAAATTCACACCTTTATCTATCAAAGTTTGTACATAATCAATCTTTTGCATCTCGACTAACTTATGTAGGATTGTCTTCCCATTAGCATCTTGAACATTAAAGTCCACATTGCTGTCAAGAATCAAGTCAATGACATTTGAATTATCAGACTCAAGGGCCATGAAAAGTGGTATATTATTTTCGAAATCTTGCATTTGTACGTTTGGAGAATACTCAAGCACCTGCTCAATCAATTCTAGTCCTACATTTTGATCGAGTAAGTAGTGAAGGATCGTTCTCCCATCTTCTAAGTTTCTCGTGTTAACATTAGCACCATCTTGTAACAATACCAAGGCTTCATCAAACTCTCCACTAGCGCTCAATCTTATAAACTCTTTATCAAGATCGCTATACAATAATTCTGGAATTATATTTATTCTAGTTATTCCTTCAGCTGAACTAGTTGCTGATGATTCACGATTTACCGTTTGGCATTCTTTAACCACAGCAACTCTCTCACCATTTGTATTTGTTTCATACTCAGTATAAGAAGAATCTTTATAATCAGTTCGACCTCTCACGAGGATACCTTCTAACACACCAGTTTCTTCATTATAAACAATTGATCCAGAGTTACCTCCAAAGGTATCGACAGTCGCTTCAAAATAAACTTGATTAGAATTTTTAACAACCTTACCGTTTCGAGTTAACTTCATAGGCAAGCCTGAAGGATGACCAGAGACGGCAACGCGAGAAGAGTCATCAATCATATGTCCTTCTTGCCTTAAAGTTAATGTACCTAAATCAAAATTATCATATTTGCGACTAAGCTTTATAAGTGCGTAATCTTCTTTACTCTTAGAATTAAGTTTTCGGTTAATGATAGCCTGACACTCAAAAACATTTTCCTTAGAGATTAATTTCGTCTCATCATTTATGTCAACCTCGTAACCTAAAACCCATTTCTGTGACTGGCAATGACTCTTGCTTTTCACACAATGACCAGCAGTTAATACGATATCAGGTGCAATTAAAAATCCTGAGCAAGAAGCAGCACTTGGCTGATCTTCAAATCTCTCTCCAGGACATAAATTTAAATTTTCTTTTAGTGAATTGGAGTTAATACGATAATCCCCTCCGAAAACACGAACAATCCGACTCGAATTCATAATAGCAACTGTATTTCTAACAATTGATTTTTCAAAATTATTTAAATCGACTTTTACAGGATCAACCCGATCATCAAATCCATAGACAATTTCAGATGCCCCCATAATTCCAGCTTGGGTGAGTTGAAGCGAAAGTAAGACGGATGCAGCACTAAGTGCTCGAAATTTCATATATGTCCCCTAGAAATAATTATGCTATT
>CAWUIU010000500.1:0-2241 GCA_963922285.1 uncultured Oligoflexia bacterium
TCATGTGTACCTGATGGGGGAACAGCTAGTAGCTCAAGAGGAAGGTTCATTAACGGAGAGGCAAATAAAACATGTGCCAATAGCTTCTTTATCTACACGCAAGGTGCGACAGAAGACGAACTCTTTTGTACTGAAACTTGTCCAAGTGGAACAGTTGAAGCGAGCGAAGAACAGAAAAGTTCTCTACTTCAAGACCAAACAATTAGTGATGTAATAAAAGAAATAATAGCATCTTCACAGAGCGTGTGTGTTGAAGAAGTAATTATTCCAGAGAGACCTTCAGGCCAAGTATTTTTAAATGATGATTTCTGTATCTGTAAGGACTCCAAAGTTGCATCTTTGAATGCATCAAGTGCTTGTGAGCAAGTTTGTTCAGTTAAGACTGAATCAGTTGCCACAATCTTTGGCTCTGTATCAGTTGGCCCTCGTATTAGTGCGAACACTCTTTATCAGAATCTAAATGGATTCTGTACAACACAAATTGATAATGGTGCAACAACGATCCCAAATTGCTCCATGGTGGTTAAAGACAAACTTCAGGCCACTGTAGCAACAATTCCTATTACAACAACAGCTGGATCAAATTCATATTCAGCAACAGTAGATGGGAATGGATTAAATTATGATGAATCATATTCATTTCAAATAGTCGAGACAGGATCAGGAGTAGAGAATGCTTCTAGTGATTTTCAAAATCTTAGACTTAAGGAGCCAACAGATACTCTATCAACGATTACTGGAAATCTCTATCGTACATTAGTAGCACAATACACATGCTTTACAAGAGCAAATCAAGTACTTGAATCAACTAATGAGAGTTATTTTTATGAAACTCTAAGAACTCATTATTATTATGAAGTTGGTGACTTTCCAAATATTCTACCACCAGGTGTTTATAAGCAGATCTTTTGTCATGATTACGTAGCTAACGGTAATAACGATCGTCAAAGCTATCCACGACTCGAGTTCATTCAAAATCATTTAGCACTTTGGAATCAAGATGATCCGCGCTTTATCCCTGATGGTAACTTTCTAATTGCAGATTTATTAATAGAGCAGAAGATTGAGCAACTTGGTGCAAGTTTAAGTGCATCAAAGAACTACTTCTCGATTCTAAGTCTTCCATTTGCACCAGTTGTAAGTGCAACAGGAATACAAACAGCGACAACTTCAAGAAACGCTGGTTATGCTATGAGACCTTTTATCAATGATGAAGGAAAGTCATACTGCCCTGGTAATGAAGAATATCAAAGCAGTAATCTGGAAATGGTTGCTATCGGTCAAGTCGTAGGTGATGAAACAGAAGGTATTTACTACGCAAAAGGTCCACCTGAAATTATTGAGTTTCCTGATGCTGCGCCTGTTGTGCAAGAAAGTATTATGCTTATTCGTGAATCAGTTTTAAAAAAGATTTGGTTTCACTTTGGAGCAAATCAATTACCAGTCATTCCAAAAGAAAATACAGAGGGTCAGGCAACATACTTCTATTGGCCACCTGATTTTGCTAACCCTACTATTGAGAAAAAAGGTTATCAAAAGCTTTATACTGTAAAGTCCATACGTGAATTACAGCAAGAAAGTGCAACCACCGAGGACCTGCCACCGGTACAGACTTTTTTACCTCATGATAGAAAAGCAGCATGCATTCCAAAACTCGGTGACTAATTAAATCGTATATCTTTCTAGAATTTGATCAATCATCGTTCTTTTAAAAATTTTGGCCATTGGTCTTAGTCCATCTCCATAGAAGTGAAGAAGTACACCAACTCTTAAGAACCAAACCAACGAGAACTTAAAGAGGCCTAACCAAATCCTCATGAAAAAACCGACATTCATTTTCTTAATGATGAAACCGATAATGAAGCCAATCACGATAGTACCTATCATTAGACCAACCATGGACTTCGTTTTTTCAAAGTCCTTAGAGTCTCTAAGAAAGTTTGGAATAGCATTCTTATCATGTAAAAGTTCCGAGACAAAATCGAGCAGCATCGGTGCTTTTTCGTAAATGATCTGGGCCTTCGTTCCCTGAGCTCTCTCTATTAGAAGAGACTTAATTTGCTCAGGGCTCATATTTTGATAGTGCAGAAGAACTTGTTGCATTTTAGCTGATGATGGATTATTTTGTAATTTTTCCTGCATAGCCGAATAATCAATTGTACCATCAGAGCTTGTATTAGAAGCCTTGAAGCTCTCAAGATCATCAACCATTTGTTGGGTTCGTGAGCGACTATTTTGCAG
>CAWUIU010000501.1:0-2226 GCA_963922285.1 uncultured Oligoflexia bacterium
AGAAGGAATTCCAGGTGTCGAATTGATACTGACAAAGCTTCATGCTGGTGGAAAATTTAATGAAGAAGGTTCTGCATATAAAGTATCTGGTGGTCTCCACGGTGTAGGTGCTGCTGTTGTAAATGCCCTTTCGAAATACGTTAAAATGGAAATCAAAAAGCACGGAAAAGTTCATGCGCTAGAATTTGCACACGGTGAAGCTGTTGGTCCATTAAAAGTTGTTGGTGAATTAGATGATCCAAGTGAAACAGGGACAGCTGTAACTTTTAAGCCTGATAATGAAATTTTTGAAGTTCATGAATTTAATTATGACACTTTAACAAATAGATTTAGAGAGATGGCCTTCCTTAATAAAGGTTTAAAAATTGTTGTTAAGGATGAAAGAACAGATAAGAAAGAAACTTTTCACTATGAAGGTGGTTTAATAGAGTTTGTTGAATATTTAAATAGAGCAAAGAACCCTGTTCATAAGAAACCAATTTATATTGCAGAATCAAAAGAAGATTACGAAGTTGAAATAGCTATGCAGTGGACTGATGCGTATGCTGAAGTTCTTTCAGGTTATGCAAATGCTATTACTACTCCAGGTGGTGGTACACATATTTCAGGATTTAAAACTGCACTTACTCGTTGTTTAAATTCATATGCAAAAGATAATAACTTGTTAAAAGGTATAAAAACTAATTTAACAGGTGATGATATGCGTGAAGGTTTAACAGCTATTATTTCTGTTAAACTTCCTGAACTTCAATTTGAAGGTCAAACAAAAGATAAACTTGGTAACTCTGAAGTTGAAGGTATTGTTAACTCTCTTGTAGGTGAAGGATTCAAAAAATTTCTAGAAGAAAATCCAAGCACAGCTAAAACAGTTATTAGAAAATCTGTTGATGCAGCCGCAGCTAGAGAAGCAGCAAGAAGAGCTCGTGAATTAACGAGAAGAAAATCAGTTTTAGATATGGGTGGTCTTCCAGGAAAAATGGCTGACTGTCAGGAAAAAGATCCAGCACAATGTGAGCTTTACATTGTTGAGGGTGACTCTGCCGGTGGTTCAGCTAAGCAAGGTAGAGATAGAAGAGTTCAAGCAGTACTTCCTCTTAAAGGGAAAATTCTTAACGTAGAAAAAGCTCGTTACGATAAAATGCTTGGAAATGCTGAAATTAAGATGATTGTTCAAGCACTAGGTACAGGTATTGGTAAAGGAAACTTTGATTTATCAAAACTTCGTTATCACAAGCTCGTTATTATGACTGATGCCGACGTCGATGGGTCACACATTAGAACACTTCTACTTACTCTCTTTTATAGACAATTTCCGGAACTTGTTGAGCAAGGTTATATTTATATTGCTCAACCACCTCTCTATAAATACAAGAAAGGTAAGAAAGAAATTTACTTAAAAGACGAAAAGTCTCTTGAAACTTTTTTAATTTCAAACGCTGTAAGTGAATGTGTTGTAAATATTGATGGTGCTCCAATTGATGCTGAACAAGTTAAAACTATTATTAATAAGTATACCCAATACTCTCGGATTTTAGATTCATATGATGTTCACTTCGATACATTATTACTAAGACAGATTATTGAAAATTCTTCATTAACAGCAGATGTTCTTAAAGATAAGTCTAAATTAGAAGCTGAAATTAAAAAATTAGAAGAATTTTTCAAATCTAAAGAAGCTGAAACTCTAAGAACGTATTCATTTGAAATTGAAGATGATCCTAAGCATGGTGCAAACCTAATTAGAATTGGTGTTAAGACGACTGCAAGAAATAAGAACTTCAAGTTAACTTCTTATTTCTTAGATTCACCAGAGTATGCAGATCTTTTAAATACGTTTGAAGGTTTTTCAAAGTATATGAAATCTGATTTTAAAATTACTCCGACTAAGGGTGATGAAAAAATATTTGAAAACCTTCCTGAATTTGCAGGAAGTGTCATTGCAGATGCTAAACAAGGTGCATATATCCAACGTTATAAGGGTCTTGGTGAGATGAACCCTGAACAACTTTGGGAAACAACAATGAATCCGGAAAATAGAACTTTATTACAAGTTCAAATTGAAGATTCAATTGAAGCTGATTCAGTATTCTCTGTTCTTATGGGTGATCAAGTTGAACCTAGAAGACAATTTGTTGAAGAGAATGCACTAAACGCACGTAACTTAGATGTATAATTTTAGGAAATAAAGAATATGAGTGACGAAACAAACACACCAGAACATGGAAA
>CAWUIU010000502.1:0-2222 GCA_963922285.1 uncultured Oligoflexia bacterium
AGAGGACGTGAAATCTATGAGGAGTTAAATCCAGTTGCAACAAAAGTTGATGTAACAGTTAAAGAAATGACTCCAGCAGAAAAAAAGCAAGCAAAAATCGAAGAAGATGAGGATCAAGATTCTTTTGCAGCGGTTACATCTGAAAAAACAGGTCTTTCTAAATCTGTGATTAAAGGTGCCATTAAAAGAGACGCGCTAGCCTCTGAAGCTGTTAAGAAAGCGAGAAGCCTAGGTGTACTTAATGCAAGTCAAACAAATGAGATCATTAAATTAGATAAAGAAGTACAAGAAGAAGTTCTTCCACTTATTGAAGATAAGACAGTAAAGGAAGCAAAGAAGATAATCGATGCTGTTAAGGCAGGTGGAGTTGATGCTGGAATGGAAGAAAGTGAAAGACTTATTCCTATGCCTAAAGAATACCAGGCCATGAAAAACTTATCAAAGAGACTGAATAAAAACCTTTCAAGAATTCTACTTGAAGAACTTTCCTATGAGGGTGAAGAAAAAAACCTCATCATGAAAGAGATGAGAAAGTTAAAAGATAATGTTGATTTATTCTTTAGACTTGATCCAAGTAGTAAATCTGAAGATTCTGAAAACTTTGAAGCACGCGATCAAGACTTCAGTCCTTCTTACATTGAAGAAAACGCTGAGGAAGCGTCTCAGTTATAATAGAAATATCTAAACTAATAATTTTAAGGCCATACTGTTAACATCTGCGGACCATTTCTGGTTTCGTAGATGATAACAGCTTCATTGAGATGTTGTGGACGACGTCTCGCAATTTCATTCTTTATACGTCTTGCGAGTTTACCAGGATTCTTATCGATATTTCTTGCTTTAATAATGACTCTATTAGTTTGTCGTTGCCCATATTGATCTTCTGTTTTATTTAAACCTCTTTGATAGGTATTAACTAAAAAATCACTGTCTTCACTCTTTCTAAGAATTCCATCGACAACTCTTTCAAAGTTATCGCTCGTCACACCCCTAGCAGGCGTATATATGTCAAAAATTTTATTACCATTAAGAATTAGATCTGGGTTTTTATGACTACTATAAATTCCATCTCTTTCTGCTAACTCACGATATAAATCTTGAAGTCCAAACCGTTCTCTCTCAGAACTTCCCTGAGGCAAGAATGCTACATCAATTCCAAGTTCCTGTAGGCCTTTTGCTGCTCTTACTTCTTGAACATCATTTTTTGCGTCGAGAAGATCTGTTTCATTATCAACTCTTTGACCATCACGTGAGTACTCACCCCATTTGACTTTACCAGTTGGAACGTCACCAGCAAGAGTACCAGCTTCTCTTCCTCTTTCATTAATAATAAATGATGTCATATCATCGACAACATCATACTTTCCTCTTTCAACAGCACGGGCTACCCTTTCAATGTACTGTTCATGTGGAGTAATTTTACCCCAATCTTTTACCATTAAGTCAGCTAATCGATGAATAGCTTCGTTATCGCATCTTAATTTTCCTTTGGTCATTTTTAGGCATTCTAATAAATGAGATCTTAGAACATTTTGAACCTTCGTCAGCCCTTGTGTGTTTAAGCTACGCAATATTTTAGGAATATCGCCAACGTATTCATCACTTTCTGCAAAGAGTTTTAAACCATTCTTGATAAACATAGCATCACTTTTACACTTACCATCTAAGTAACAAGAAATTGTTTCAATTTCTTGGTCTATATCAACTGGACTAGAACTAGTTGTACTGGAATGTGACTGATTTATATTAAATTGGGTATTGTTATCAATGCGAGCACTAGAACTCGTACCAGCACTTGCAACTGCTAATTGTGGAGCTCCCATACTCTCAGCTATATCCTCCATCATATTCATGATCTGATCATATTGCTTAATCACCTGAGCTTTAACGGCACTATTTGATTTGAGAAGGAGCTCTCTACCTTGCTTAACGATTCTATTTTGGCGGATTCCATTAAGGTCCATTTTTGATAATTTTATAGCTGCGCTACCACCAATAACAGCAAGAGTATAAGCAACGACTTTGTCTTCTTGAAGCTCCTGGCAATCATTTAACTCTTTTAACATTACTTCAGGAATCGTCACTAAGGTAGAGACCGATCGAGCCATTTCTGTACATCGATTTTCCACTTCTTCCATACGACCGATATCCAATATAGATATAGTAGCTTCTGTTGCGAGTAGAGCTTGCCTTACTTTTTTAGCTTTCATTGCAAGATTAAC
>CAWUIU010000503.1:0-2214 GCA_963922285.1 uncultured Oligoflexia bacterium
CTTCCTATTACAGGTTTTCATGATAACTGGTGGCTAGGTTTAGAACTTATTCACACTCTCTTTCACATGGAACACAACAAGATTATCGATACAGTTTTACTTTCTAAGAGCCCTAAGAAAAGAGCGAAGAAAAGAGCGACATTTTGTAAAGGTCTAAATAATACGGAATGTGATCAAAAGCTTTTTGAAGTTGCTAGACTAATTAACTCTGCTCTAATTGCTAAAATCCATACTGTTGAATGGACACCAGCTCTACTAAACCACCCAATGCTTCATATTGCGATGCGATCAAACTGGTATGGTCTTAAAGAGCTATGGGGACTACAAAGTAAATACCTAAGATCAAAAATTTCTGATTCAGGTAAGCATGTCATTTCAGGTTTAGTTGGTGAACAAACTCTTGATCTTTACAAAGTTCCATTCACGCTTACGGAAGAATTCGTAGCAGTTTATAGAATGCACCCACTTATTCCAGAAGCAATTAACTATAGAAGTTTAAAAACACCTTTAAAGACAAATGAAGTCCCAGTACAAGATGTTGTCTTTAGAAAAGCAGTTGGCTTAATTAAAGAAGATAAATCAGAGAAAGGTTCTTCATCTGATTGGATGTTCTCTTTTGGTACTTCCCACCCAGGTGGACTTGTTCTAAATAACTACCCTACTTTTATGCAAAATTTTATTGCTGAAAGAAACACAGGACCTCAGCACTCTGATTCATTCAGAATGGACATGGGAGCAATCGACATATTAAGAGATAGAGAAAGAGGAGTTCCACGTTATAATGACTTCAGAAGAGCACTTGGTCTTCCACCAATTGATAAATTTGAAGATCTATTTGACACTGATCCAACTGATAATAACACAGAAGTTACTCAGTTTGAGAAACAAATCGCAACTCTTAAAGAAGTTTATAACAATGATGTTGAGAAGCTAGACCTACTTGTTGGCTCTCTAGCAGAAGCTGATCGATACCCAGGTTACGCTTTTGGAAATACACCATTTTGGATCTTTGCAATCATGGCATCAAGAAGGCTTATGGCCGACCCTTTCTTCTCTGATTACTACATACCTGAGGTTTATACGAAAGAAGGTATCAAATATATCCAGAAGAGAAATATGGCAGATGTTATCGTAGATCATTATCCTGAGCTTGAAGATAAGTTCTATGATATTAAATACAAGTACCAAAAGCCTGGTAGTAAAATCTGGTATACTCGTAAATCAGGTATGCAACAAGAAGGTGATAAGAGACGTCGTGTTCTAAAGGTTAAAAATGCTTTTAGACCATGGAGTCCAGTATTTGAAAAAGTTAAGTCAAAACTTTAGACATTATTAACATTCAAATTTTAAAGGCTCAGATATGATCCGTACCCCAAAATGGGACAGATTAATAAAACTGGGCCTTTTTTAATTAAACTTATAATATAAGCTCAAAATAGAAATGTTTAATCAACATTTAAAATATAATAATAGCGAATATTTTCTAAAAATAAAAACGTCATCTTAAACCTATTTTAATCAAAACATTCTATTATAGATCCTCCAGTGAAAATAATTTTGCTGGACTTGAGAACTTCTACGTTGATCGTAAAGGACTGGAATTTTTAATTGATTACAAATTTATTAAAGTTAAAGTTTTAGGTTTTAGCGTAAAATAAAATATAAGTGTCCTCATTAGGGCCTCATTCAAAAATACTAGAAACATATGTATGGCCCAATAACGAGGGCCATTTTCATATTAGATAAGATCAATCTTATTTCTACCTTCGATGATATTATTTGTATAAATGATTCATCTAATTGCTTCTGAATACTTCGTGTTCTCCTTTAGGTTCAAATTATAGATCAATTTGTTCTGTGTCCATTTAAATACTCCTTAGACGAGTGGCTTACTAAGAAGATAATTCATCAGTTCAAACAAAATATTATGAACACTCCCATTTAAAATGCCCGTCGTTGAAGACGGGCTATCATTTGATTTAACATTTTTGAATTTAATAACAAGATCTCATTTAATGACATGTTGAGTTTGCTTATCTATTAAATAAAAAAAGCTGGGACATGATATTCTTAAACTTATTTAATTTAAATAAGCTTTAAATTGACCTTGAATTACTGTTGCGTCTTCAAACTGTCCACTGTCATCAGATGTTTGAGCTGCTTTAATTATAAACTCGAATGTTTTCTTACCATTTCTCTTAATACTACAACCTA
>CAWUIU010000504.1:0-2211 GCA_963922285.1 uncultured Oligoflexia bacterium
ATTTAAAGAGAAGTTTCCAGCAGATGTAACAGAACGAAACGGTCAACTATACTTAGACATGAAAAGTGCGATTACCAAACAAATTAAAGACATCTATCCCCATATTGAGATAAAATACTCAGAGGTTTGTACTCTTAAAGATCATAACTTTCACAGTTATCGTCGTAATAAAACTGAAAATAGAAATTGGAATATTTTAAGGAAGAAATAATGAAAAAAGGAATTTTAGAAAAACTATCATTTAATCATCAGATTCTCTTGTTCATTCTTGGATTAGGAATGACGGCAGTATCAATTTACTTAACAACACACTATTTTGATGCGAAATATCCTTCAAGCTTTGAAGCAACATCAGTATGTAATATCTCAGGGTTCTTTAACTGTGATGCAACTACACTTTCCCCATTAGGAAATATTGCAGGTATACCAATTTCAATTTTTGGAATTTTAATCGGTGCCTTTATCATGTTCTTTTACGTCGTTAACAATGAAGAACTTGAGTCAGCTCTCTATTACTCTTTAATAGCTAATGCTATTGGTTGTCTCGTTCTTTTCGCTTATTCATTGTTTATTTTAAAGAGTTTATGCCCTTTTTGTACTCTCTACTACATACTTTCTTTTGGTGCTCTCTATATGTTTCATCGATATAGTGAAAATAAAGACTTTGAGCCTAAAGGAATTTTAATTTATGGTGCAGCAACTTTAGTTGTTGCAGGGATTTCATATTACTCAATAAATAACTACGAGCAAAAGAAAGTTGCCATGGCCTCTCAACTTGTAACGATGTTTCAATCAAGTAAGAGTTTAGGAAAGCCTGGATTTGATTCTCCACTTAGACTTGCTTCAGCGACTGAAAACTTTGCTGATGCTCCAATTCAAATGACAGTTTTCTCAGACTTTCAGTGCCCAGCATGTAAGGCACTACACAAAGCTATCAACACAATGATTAAAAGATATCCTGGAAAGATTAATATTCAATATTTCTTTTATCCACTAGATCACAACTGTAACGCAAATATGAAGCAACCTCTTCACCCTCAGGCCTGTAAAGCTGCCTATGTTTCTTACTGTGCTCCTCGAAACAAGTTCAAGGAAGCTCACGATGCAATTTTTGATAATCAAACAGACTTAACAGATAGCTGGCTTGATAAGCTAGCGACAAAATATAGCGCAACAGAATGTAGTGCAAAGCCTGAAACTAAAGAGTATGTCGTAAAAATGATTAATGAAGGTGATAAATTTGGAGTACGTTCAACTCCAACATCAATCATTAATGGAGTAAAGATTGAAGGAGTTAGACCTCTAAGTGACTACTACGCAATCTTTGATAGCTTAATTAAATAATGGGAAGAAAAAAAAGAGAAATTCCTCTATACGATATGGGTCTCATTGAGACCCATTGTCATTTAGACTACCTAAAAGATCTTACAACAGAAGAAATCATCAAAAAATCTTCTGATCTTAATATCGAAAAGATCATAACCATTGCAGTTGACCCAGGAAATTTAAAGTCAGTACGTGATTTAGTTACGAAACATGACAATGTCTATGGTACTCAGGGTGTTCATCCCCATGATGCCAAGGATTTTAATTCTAGTGTAAAACAAGAAATAGAAGATCATATCAATGATTCTAAAATAGTGGCAGTTGGCGAAATTGGTCTTGATTATCACTATAATAACTCACCAGTGAAAGAACAAAGACAAGCTTTTGAGCAACAATTGCAAATCGCTGTTGATCATAATAAGCCTGTTGTTATCCATACAAGAGATGCAGATGATGACACTATTGATATATTAAAAAACTTCACTAATTCCTTAAAAGGAAATGGTGTTATCCATAGCTTTACTTCAAGTCTTGATCTTGCTCAATTCTGTCTAAATGAAGGATTTCATCTTGGCTTCAATGGTATCATCACATTTAAAAAAGCAGAGAATGTCAGAGAAGTTCTAAAGAATACTCCGCTTGAAAGAATTTTACTTGAAACAGATTCACCTTTTCTCACACCTGATCCTTACCGTGGAAGAGAAAATGCCCCTTACTATCTGCCTTTCATAGCGGAAAAGGTCGCAGAAGTACTAGAAATTAACATAGATCAAGTCTTACAGCAGACAAAGCTAAACTCTCTTAATCTCTTTAAGCTCTGGTAGTTAATTAATCGAGACATAATAATATTAATACACTTCTTGCTCATCAAATAGAGTTTTATGT
>CAWUIU010000505.1:0-2204 GCA_963922285.1 uncultured Oligoflexia bacterium
GTGGTCAAAAAGTAGATTATGCAAATGAGATTGTGACCACTCTATCATTAAATTCAAATATTGCTGCAGAAATGGTTGGTTTAGAAGCTGATGATGACTTTGAAGTTGAAACTCCTCGCGGGCTACAAGAATTTATAATTTTAGAAATAAAATAGCCCTCATTCGAGGGCCTATTTGTATCAAAAATGTGACGATTTGATTTAGTCTTCTTCTGGTAAATTCTCAGCAAATCCTTCGAATGCCATATCAAGTACCATCGATAACTTCGGTGCTTTTGGGTATGGATACTTATCATTTGTCGTTTCATCACTACCTGCGATTGCCTTAACAAGTGAAACAAGTCCATTTTCTTTTTCATACTTTAAAGATTTATACTTCGACTTAGAGATCATTCCACTCCAAGCAACATTCTTGTCCACAAGATCAATAACTGTGAAATTTACATCAACTTTACGTGTCGTCTTTGTTTCAATAACAGTTCTTCCAGTCTTCTTTCCATTAGAGTCTGTTTTCTCATTATTTGTACGATCTTTCATAACTTCATCACCTTCAACTTTAGCAAAGACAACATATCTTCTACCTTTAATTTTAGAGGATAACAGACTTAAGCTTTTTTCAGAAAGTGCACCATCATTTTCAAATTCAGAAATTACTTTCGCGTAACCTTTCTTTCCAATTTTCTTAACAAGAATTCCAGCATTAGAAACTTTGAATTCTTCTCTTTCATCTAGGATTTGCGTCTTCATTCTATTTGAGTAGTTGATTTTTGTTTTATTTTTCCAATCTTCAGTAGAGTGAACAACCCCACCAGCGATGATTTTTCCACTTTGTACATTTGCAAATGTGAATGAATCTGATTTCTGTAGACCTTTAACTCTTGTTGCACAAGACACAAGAGAGAGCATAGCTAGTGCAAGCACTAATAATTTCATATTTCCTCCAATAATGATTTTGATCCATTTTAAATGTTTAAAATTTTTAAACCAAAGAGAAAATTATTCCATAGTTAGTTAAGAAGGTATTTTTCAAAACTCTCTGCGTCAGACTTCTTAAAGTCCTGATACTTACTTTGAATATATGTGAAGAATTGACGGAGGTTATATCCATGCTTCTTAGCGAGCTCTTCAATTCTGTTTTGGCTCTTTTCATAAGTCATAAATGCAACAAAGGTTGCGTTATTCCAAGTTAATCTTAAAGGCCAACAATTCTTAAACCTATGATTATCACAAAGTGCCTGAATTCTCTTTGGAAAAACACTCATAGTGAACTCTTCTTTTCTATTCTTCCAATCATCTGCCTTTAGAATTGTTCTTAGTTCCTTAGCAGAGCGTACAATTTCCTCCCTGAGCACCTTCCCTTTCTCTAGAGCAGCAAAGTGCTTGTCGAGATCTTCTTTACGGTCTTTGAAATATTCATACAACATCATTTTACCAAAGTAATTCGCCAGATTTTCATTGAGATCGACCTCATCATCAATAAAGAAAATAGTATGAAAAAGCTCATGAAAGACTGTCTCAGCTAAATCGAACTCCTGATATTTTAAAAATGTCGAAAGAATCGGATCATCAAATTTTCCTAATGTTGAGTAAGCAGGAACTTTTCTCATATATGTATCAAAGTCTTTTGCCTGTAATTTTTTGACATGCTCTTTAGCAGAATCTTTTTTGAAGAAGCCAAGATATGGAAAGCAGCCGACAATCGGAAAACAGTTTTTCTTTGCTTTCAATTCATTCTTTTTAGAAGCTATGACGAGATATGTAACAGCATCTCTATCAAGAATATTGGTTCTTGAATAAATGTCAGTACTATCAAGATACCAATATTCATAGAAGAACTTCTTGTACTTAATTACTTCTTTAATTTTTTCTTTTGTCTTTTCTGGAATACTTGAATCCGCTAAAACCTTTTCATTTTCTCTAGCATCATAGAGTAAACGAAATTGCCCTATCCCCTGTTCATAGAGGTAACCAATTTTTGCACAGGAATTAAAGAGTATTAATAAAATTAAAAGTGATAATGTTCTCAATTAGAAGATCCAAGATAGACCAGCACGGTAACTCAACTGATCTCTGGCTTCTTCAGTTTTAAAAGCTTCAAAGACAGTATTCACTGAGCCTTTTAGAGACATTCTCTTCGTAAGTCTTATTTTAAGTGCAAAAGAAGCAAATACTGAAGAGTCTATCAATTTCCAGTACTATAACGAT
>CAWUIU010000506.1:0-2202 GCA_963922285.1 uncultured Oligoflexia bacterium
TCGACGACTATTACCTTAGAGTGATCAATTTTCGATTCATAGTACGTATTTCCAGCTTCAAAATATTTAAAAGACTCACTTGTTTTTGGAATGATTTCTGTTACATAAAATGGAATCCCTGGAGGATGCCTTTGAATGTTTGCTTGTAGTAAGAATACATTTCCTTTTAACTCTTCTTCAGTTTCAGAGCGTTTTTTTATATATTCAAATATTGGAAGCATTTCGGCAACCATATTATAATTTGTTGCATAGTCATGTAGAAACATAACTTTAAAATTAGGATTCTTCTTTAGTTTCTTCTTCGTTTCATCTAAAAGATATTCAGAGAGAGTTGCACCAAGTGTTCCACCAAATAAGAAAATATCGATAAAGACAGAATGTTCTGCTCGATCAATCATCTCTCGAATTCTTTGATAGATTGGATCTTCCATAAAGACAATGTTTCCTGTCCAATCATCCTTTGTTGGCATTTTGACATAAGGAGCACCGAAATCAAGCTTCCCACCAGCAAAAATAACTCTTTCATTAAACCAGTCAATTCTATCTAAGCTTATATCGTTTTTAGATACAATTTCTGTTTTATTACTAGGAACAAAGCCAAGTGCAGAAAGTGAGTAATCTGGTATATCTGATATAGTATCTTTCAAGTTTACTTCAAGAATCGGGTGATTTAGTGTATCAAGTATTGCCATCGATGAGGATAAACCAATGGCCATTTGTTTTAACTTGTAAAAGTAAGATGAAATATTATTAGTGTTAGCTTTCTCGTCTAAAAGAGACTTTAATAACGTAATGCTCTTTTCTTTACTTTCTTCACTGGTAAGTGGGTTGTCGATATGGTCTCTGATGATAAAAATCTTGTAGACCATGTAATAGTAAAGCACGTCAGCTAATTTTTCTTGATTTTTATCAATTGAGTGCCAGTAGACGATAGGCATTGCTATTTTTGCTGGAACTTTCTTATCAATGTCGGCTAGAGCAAATAAGGCTCTTGATTTGCTCTCAGAATCGAGCTCATTAATCTTTTTGAAAAAACTCTCTTTATGAGCAGCATCTTTTACACCGAAAACATTCTTGTAGGTAGAAAGGAGAACTTTTTGTGATTCAATTCGGTCTTGAATATTAAAAGTTGAGCCCATGACAGAGGCTGCTAAAATGAGTGAGAGAAGAGTTTTGTTTAATATCTTTTTCATATCATTTCCTTGATTATATTTTCTTACTCTCAACTAGAGTGTCGATTTGAAAGACGTCGTTTAGTTTAGACTTATTTTGATCAGCCTTAAATAGACCTTGGAGAAGCTCTCTTTTAATGCCAAAGTCATCCTTGGCGTGTGGACCAAATGATCTAACTTGAGTTGAAAAACTTACTTTGTTATCCTCAAAGTTATGAGTGATTTTTGAAACAACAGCATCAAATTTAACCTTCTTTGTGCCCTGTCGTTGCTTCCCAGAGATTTTATATATTGCAGTTCTTAGGTCATTTGATTTATCAAATGCTTGCATGACTCTTTTAACAACATTATCATGCTTCTTATCGAGAGACTTTAATTCTCCAAGATAAATATCAACTCTTTTTTTCTTAGGGAGGATGTTTGCGAGATTGTACTCGTATATTGTATCAACCGTTATAAAATGATTTTTGAATCCTTCTTTAACCTTAAATGTCGATATTAAATCTTCAAACTTATCTACTTGTAATAAACTTCCAAGATCGAGATCTTCTGGTTTGTTGACGCGATAGTACTTTCTTAAACGTACTTGTCCCTTAACACCATTTTTCTTTGGGTTTGGTATCGGTTTAAGTGGATTTATATTCGTATCAAGAATTTCACTCGCAATAGTTATTGCCCCGCCAACATATTGGTATGTATGACCAGAGGAAGGAATAGAAGTCTCAACGTATTTATACATATTGTTTTGATTAAATGAATTGTAATCTTTAACAAGAGAACCTTTGTTATCTAAGTTGATAAGCTGATTAGTTGCAAGCTCTCGTTTATAGTGAACGAAATTGTTATTTCTTGGAGTGAATGTAAAATCGATTTCAAAGTTTGCATCAATAATTTTATGGAATTTATGTGTTAGTAATAGTTCTTTAACAATACTTTTTAAAACGTGAGTCTTAGCTTCTGTACCTAAAGTCTTTTCCCCATCTTTATTATTGTTTACTAATTCATTAAATGACTTTTTAAGACCTTTATC
>CAWUIU010000507.1:0-2201 GCA_963922285.1 uncultured Oligoflexia bacterium
CCCCTTGTTAGGCGAACTATTATGATTACCCAGGGTAATATTTTTTTTATTGCACCCAACTTCATTTTTCTTAAGTTTTTTGAGTGCTTCTTCTAACTTTAACAGCCCTGAATTAATAACTGCTTTATCTAAATCTCTTAAAATATCGACCTTTACATCCGAAGCCTGAATTCGATTTAAAATTGTATTTCTTTCTTTTAATATTTTTTCCATATTTTCGCAACTATAGGCCTTATTTATATGATCTATCATTTGAGAGACTGTTTGTTTATGATCAATAAAATAAAAGCTCAGACCATTATTAGGCGACCCATTGGAACTCCCTAAAGTAATTATTTTTTTGTTACAAGCAAGTTTTTTCCTGTCTGCTTGTTTTAACGCTTCTTCTAACTTCAATAACCCAGACTTAACATCGGCTTCATCTAAACCACTGAAAACAGCGACGTTCACATTCGAAGCCTTAATTCGATTTAGAATATCTTTTGCACTTTTATTCCTTTTCAAAATAAAATCATCATATGTTCGACTTAAAGCAAAGTCGATTTTGTCAGCTCCATTTATCTGAGTATGTAATGTATGACCCGACACATGAGAATTTGATGTACCACTTTCGAGATTTTTTACAAGTTTTTTGAGATATTGATCAAACACCAAAGGAGAAATTGTCTCTATTGATTTGTAACATTTATTATCTATATAAAAGTCAGAGCATTGAGATAATCTATCTTCTAAAAGATCATTAATTTTTTCATATAGCTCTTCAGATCTTACTTCAATTTCTGCATGAAGTTTATCTGTTTCTATCTTAGAGTCTCCAACAACAGTTAATAAAGCAAGCCTATTTGAAAGGTTTGTTAAATTCCCCAAAACACCATACTTTTTACCTTCCTGATTTTGAGCTAAAAAAGATAGCTTTTTCATGAACCATAAAATTGATATATCTTGCTCATCAAAACGAATATGTGCTTGTTGGTTTTCACCATTCGCTTGTTCTATTAACTGAATAGCCCTTGTTAAAGATAGAACATCTCCATTATTAAACCTATTATGTGCCTTATAGTAATTGATTTGAGCCTTCCCGTTGTTAGAAGTAATCATATCTTTAGCTGCTAAATATATCTTATCCTTGCTATCGGCATAAGATAAATTAGCGATAGCCTGGAGCTTACTTTTGTCAATTTCACTAAAAAGCTTGAGAGCAAGCCCTTCTATTGTCTTTTTATTGTTTGAGGTAACACGATAAAGGTATTTTAACATTGTAAGGTCTATTTGCTTTTGAATAATATCACCATTTTTTTCGACAATATCTTTAAAGGCTAGACTGATATCTTTTTCTGAGCAGTCTTGCGTTTCTAAAGGGTTACTTTGAACAGAAAAAGATTGAAACAAAAAGATTAATATGAATACTCTTTGACAAATTACTGCCATATTTCCCCCAATCCTAACTTGAACTAAACCTGGACACTAAGCTTACGTAACTGATCGGTACTCCACTAAAACACTTTAGTTTTTTTATGGTCAACTAACAGATTAGGGCCATGCCTTACCACTAGACAACTTATTTCTACATTAATGACCACTTCAATTAACACTACCTTTTGAAAAAATACAAAAACGGAAGAGTTCGAGGCCATGATATTAAAAACAAAATTCGCAAGTCATCTTGCTTAAAAATATGGAGACGAGCTATCTAATTAACAGAACTCAGTCCAGAAAATGAGATAATATCTTGAAAATTGGGATAGTCGAGACATCTGATACCATCTTGCATAAACAGCTTAACTAATACAAGGATAACTCGAAAAAGTTTATTAAATGATCTATTTAAAGGGACAATGGCATTTTCAATTTTAGCACTAGCCCAACATGACTTCACAGTAAAAGACATGGCCAAAGAAGCTGCCAAAGTTCATCAAAAAGGCCTGACTAAATATGGCAAATATTCTAGGGTATTAACTGGTCACAAAAAGCCTTAACAAATTAACCAAGGATACCTCGGAAACAGAGTATCCTTAGTTTGAAGGAAGTGGATCTCTATTTAATATTCACATTCGATTGATAATACTTCAAAGACACCGTTAATTTTTTGAGATGCAGAAAGACAAGAAAATTGGACTTCATCCACTGGATCTCCAAAATCATTATCGTATGTGTAAGCTATACCAGTTGACCTTAATGCTAGCTTTCCATTAGAAGTATCA
>CAWUIU010000508.1:0-2200 GCA_963922285.1 uncultured Oligoflexia bacterium
TTGTTACCTCGACTATGCGATGTCAGTTATCGTTGGTCGTGCACTTCCAGATGTTAGAGATGGACTTAAACCAGTACATAGACGTGCACTTTATGCAATGAATACTCTAGGTAACTTTCACAATAAACCATTTTTAAAGTCAGCAAGAGTTGTTGGTGACGTTATTGGTAAGTATCACCCACACGGTGATTCAGCAGTTTATAATACAATCGTTAGATTAGCTCAGGATTTTTCGATGAGATATCCTCTTGTTGATGGGCAAGGTAACTTCGGTTCAATCGATGGTGATAACGCTGCAGCGATGAGGTATACAGAGATCAGAATGAAGAAGCTTGCTGAAGAGATGCTTCGTGATCTTGATAAAGAAACAGTTGATTGGCAACCAAACTATGATGATTCACTAAAAGAGCCAAAAGTTCTTCCAACAAAAATACCAGCATTATTAATTAATGGTTCTTCAGGTATTGCTGTTGGTATGGCAACAAATATTCCACCTCATAACTTAACAGAAGTTATGACTGGGCTAGTTCAATTAATTGATAATAGAGAAATGACAATTAATGAACTGATGGAAATTATACCTGGTCCAGACTTCCCTACTGCTGGAACAATCCACGGAAGAGAAGGAATTAAGTCGGCTTACCATACTGGTAAGGGTGTTGTTCAAATGCGTGCAAAAATGGACGTTGAGAACTTTGGAAAAAGTGGTGATCGTGAAAGAATTGTTATCACTGAACTTCCGTATCAAGTTAATAAGGCTAAGTTAATTGAAAAAATTGCAAGCCTAGTAAATAACAAAGACCTTGTTGGTATTTCTGATATTAGAGATGAATCTTCTAGAGAAGGAATTAGAGTAGCTATCGACTTAAAGCGTGGTGAAATTGCTAATGTAGTTATTAATAAATTATATAAGCAAACAGCTCTTCAGAGTTCTTTTGGTATCATCTTTCTTTCAATTGTAAATGGTTCACCAAGAGTTCTTAATCTTAAGCAACAACTTGAATGCTTTATTGATCACAGACGTGAAGTTGTTATTAGAAGAACTGTTTTCGAATTAAAGAAAGCAAAAGAAAAAGCTCATATTTTAGAAGGTTTGAAAGTTGCTGTTGAAAATATTGATGCAGTAGTTGAACTAATTAAAAAATCAGAAGGGCCTGCTGACGCGAAAGCGAAATTAATGTCGACATACTCATTATCGACAATTCAGGCGCAAGCAATTCTAGACATGAGACTTCAACGTCTTACTGGTCTTGAAAGAGATAAGATTATAGCTGATTACGAAGCGATAATGAAAGAGATTGCACGTTTAGAAGAAATTCTTAATTCTGAAGATTTAATTAAAGGAATCATTAAAGATGAGTTCCAGGAGATTATTGAAAAGTATGGAGATGAAAGACGAACTGACATTGTTGCTAAAGCTGATGAAATTCAACTTGAAGATCTCGTTAAGCAGGAAGAAGTTATTGTTACTATCACACATAAAGGATACGTTAAGAGGATGGCATTAGACACCTACAAGACTCAAAGAAGAGGTGGTAAAGGTGTTAAGGGTGCTGCAAATACAGATGATTTCTTTACAAACATCTTTACAGCAAATACGCATGATACTTTATTATTCTTCACAAGTCGTGGGCAAGTTTTCTCTAAGAAGGTTTATACAATTCCTGAAGGAACAAGAACATCTAAAGGAAGAAACTTAGCTAACCTTATCAATCTACCAGGTGGAGATAGGGTTACTGAAATTATGTGTATTCCAAAAGATATTGATATGGAAACACATTTCTTATTATTTGCTACGAGAAAAGGACTTGTTAAAAAGACAGCACTTTCTCATTATTCAAATGTTAAGCAGTCTGGATTAATTGCAATTAAACTCCAGGATGGAGATGCAATTGTAAACGTTAGAATTACTAATGGTGAAAAAGACGTTTTACTCTGTTCTTCAAATGGTAAAATTATTAGATTTGCAGAATCTGATGCTAGGGCCATGGGTAGAGCTTCTCAAGGTGTTAAAGGTATTAATATTTCTGATGAAGAAAAAATCATTGGTATGGAACTTATCGATGATAAAACAGAGATTTTATCAATTACTGAAAATGGATACGGTAAGAGAACTTCTTCTGAGCACTATAGAAAGCAGACTCGTGGAGGTAAAGGTATCTTAGCCATGAGGCTAACTGATAAGAATGGTGAAATCGTT
>CAWUIU010000509.1:0-2189 GCA_963922285.1 uncultured Oligoflexia bacterium
TTGAATATTTTTTAAGTCTTTTAATTCTCCGACAAGAAGCGAAGTAGATGTACCAACAGATGTCAAATTAGCGACATTAAACACTCTCGATTTTAGCCCCCAATTGAGAATTTTTAAACTACGAAGAGGATAAGTTGAGTACCTAATAATAGGAGGAGCAATAGCTGGAGTGAGAATCATCATAATATCTCTCACTTCACGATAGAGCTTTGCCTTTCGTTGCTTCGTCTTCACATCTTCAAAAAAATGACAAAGAGCTTTAGGAAAGGCAAAGTTTTCGATTTCAGCATTTAAGTCAAGCGACTCTAAGAAAGCATGTAATTGTGCAGATTCATAGTTTTCTGTTAAATAATCACTAATCAATTCTGCCTCTATTTTTACTTGATTGCTAAAGTCTTCAAATCGCACAATTCCTTCATCAATCAAAGCATTTTCAAATTCTAAATTAGAAAACGTCTCTTTCTTTGCTAACTTTTCAAAGCGTTCATTTACAAATAGGGGGTTCGTCGCAAGCAACTGAACTTTAAAGTTCGTGAGTACTTCAATCTGGCTATCAAGATCTATTCTCCATGTCGGCTGATGACGAATCATATCTCGTTTTCTAACAACAGCCTCAATCAGGTTATTAACGACCTTTAACAGTTGAAAATTTCTTCTAAGTTCGTCTATCTCCCCTTTTATTTCTCTTTTCCCGTAAAATCCTGGCTCATATTTTAAGTAGCGAACAACCCTTCTAAGCTCCTCACTCTCTTTGCTCATTAATTTGCGTCGCAAGCGAACCTTATTGTAGAACCAATGAGTCAACTCATAGGTCATAAAAAGACCAGTGTCCGCACTACACTTCATCTCCGGATATTCATTACAATTCTTAGGAATCTTGATTTCCGCCATTGTATTAAGTGAGAATATGATAAATATGTAAACAACCTTCATGCCTCCAGTTTATAGAAGTTAACAAGTTATTCAATGGATTTCGTAAGTTTTGGAAATATCGAACTAAATATCGCGCAACTCAATTAAAGTGATTTGCACCTCCTAAAAAAGGAGACAGATTTCTGAGTTACAATAGATGCGAACTCTTATCTTTTTTTGTTTTCAAGTAGCTAGTGTTATATGAGTTGGGAATCACATGGGAAGGTATTCTTTGTGTTACTTTAAAGCCCTGTGACTTTAAAGCAGATAGTTTATGTGGATTATTTGTATTGAGATGTAGTGAGACAATCTGAAAATGTCTTAATATCTCAATTGCTTCACTATACTCTCTGAGATCATCATCAAAGCCTAGAGCAAGATTCGCCTCCACTGTATCCATTCCCTGAGATTGAAGATTATAAGCTGCTATCTTGTTTCCAATGCCAATACCACGTCCCTCTTGGTCTAAATAGATAAGAAGCCCCTCACCTCTAATTTGTATTTCCTCAAGAGCAAGCTCAAGCTGTTGCTGACAATCACATTTCAAAGAGCCAAAAATCTCACTCGTTACACATTGAGAGTGCACTCTCACAAAGACATCACTCTTCCTTTCGACATTTCCAACACTTAGCACAATTGTTTCTTTTCCAGTAATGTCGTCACGAAACACTGTAAAGTCAAATACACCAGTTTTCGTCGGAATCTTTGAGGATGAGAATTTTTTGAGCATATTTTCTAACTCCACATTTGGCGCGAATACTAGTACACAACCACTAAAGTGAATAGATGAAAATACAAAAGTATGGAAAATTTAGAGGTTATAAGGTCAAAATACCCACCCCGGACAAACAAAAACTATTTAAGCCTTGATTTTTATTGGTACTCTAAAATAAAATTAACTGAGAACAAACAAGGGACGCCAGAGAATGACAGACAAAGAATTAATACAAATGTTTGTAGATGAAGTGAGATCAATCCGTAATGAATTGGCTAACAACGTCTCCAACATGATGAAAGCACAAAAAGAACAACAAGATGATTATCCATCCGAGGGTTTCCAGCAATATGGAAATGCTATTGACCGAATTTATGGAACTGCGGCAACAGTTGGTCTCAACGAAATCGCAACCTACTGCAAGGCTATAAAAGATGTCACTTATATGGCCTCTCATAGTTCTAATGCCCAAGGTAAAAAGAAAGCACTTAGAATGATGATTGAAGGAATTGATATTCTCGAACAAATTGCTAAGTGTATCTTTGATCAAGATCGTATTAAA
>CAWUIU010000510.1:0-2183 GCA_963922285.1 uncultured Oligoflexia bacterium
CTCTTGGGTAGCTGTCGTTAAACCAGGTAGAGTAATGTTTGAAATTAAGCACGTTGATGCTGAACTTTCAAAAGAAGCTCTTAAGTTAGCTATGTATAAGCTTCCAGTTAAGACAAGAATTATTAGTAGGGAATCTCAAGAAGCTTAGGCTTTTTGATATTAGTTGAGGTTGATAATGCAGACTTTAGATTATAAAGAAATCACAAACTGGGACTTAAAAGAAATTGAAGCGAAAATTGCTGAAAATAGAAAGGCGATTTTTGAACTAAATATGGAAAAAGGTATTAAAAGAGGTTCAAGTACAGCTCTAGAAAAGCCACACACATTAAAAGTGGCTAAGAAAAATATTGCTAAGCTTTTAACTGCTAAAAATACTAAAGGTGAATAATAATGAGTGCGAATACTACTAAAGCGTTTAAAAGAAAGTTAGATGGCGTTGTTGTTTCTGTTAAAAATGATAAAACAGTTGTAGTTAAGGTTGAGAGACGTTTTAAACATAGAACGTATAGCAAGTTCGTAAACACAACAAAGAAATACCACGCTCATGATGAAAGTAACACAGCCAAGATTGGTGATATTGTTACAATCATTGAATCAAAACCATATTCTAAATTAAAGAAATGGGAATTGTTTAAAGTTAATAATTAAGAATTGGCGAGAGCCATTAAATATGGAGTAATGCAATGATACAGATGCAGTCGAAGCTAGAAGTTGCTGATAATTCTGGAGCGAAAGAAGTTAAGTGTATCAAAGTTCTTGGTGGGTCAAAGAGAATGGCTGCCAACCTTGGTGACATTATTGTTGTAGCAGTACAACAAGCGCTTCCTGGTGGAAAAATTAAAAAGGGTGATGTTAAGAAGGCCGTTATCGTTAGAACTAAGTACCCAGTTAGAAGAGAAGACGGATCTTATATTAGATTTGATAAAAACAGTGTTGTTATTCTTAACAACAATAGTGAGCCAGTTGGGACACGTATTTTTGGTCCTGTTGCAAGAGAGCTTAGAAATAAGAGCTTTACAAAGATTTGTTCACTAGCACCAGAAGTTCTATAGGTTGTTGGAGATAGTATGCAAAAGTTAAAAGTTAACGATGAAGTAATTGTTGTAGCTGGTAAGGATAAAGGTAAAACTGGAAAAGTTGCAAAGATCAACTTTAAGAAAAGTACAGTTTTAGTTGCAGGTGTGAACCTTGTAAAAAAGGCTCTGAAGCCAACACAAGAAAATCCAACTGGTGGAATTGTTGATGTAGAGAAAGCTCTTCACATTTCAAATGTAGCTCTAGTTAGTCCAAAGACTAGCAAAGCTACAAGAGTCAGAATTGAAGAGAAAGACGGTAAAAAAGTTAGAGTAGCTGTAGCTTGTGGCTCGGTACTTAACTAAGTAGAGGCGAATGATGAGTAGATTAAATGATCTTTATCGTAATGAAGTAAAATCAAGTCTTAAAGAAAAATTTGGATATAAAAATGTTCACCAGATTCCTAAGCTTGAAAAAGTTGTAGTGAACTGTTGTACAAGAGACGCTGTTACTAACTCTAAAGTTGTTCAAGCAATCATGAAAGACTTGGGAGCTATCACGGGGCAAAAGCCAGTAGTTGCTAGAGCTAGAAAATCTGTTGCAGGTTTCAAGCTTAGACAAGGTATGGCTCTTGGTGCATCTGTTACTCTTAGAGGTGAGAGAATGTACGAGTTTCTTGATAGATTAGTAAATATTACTCTTCCAAGAGTTCGAGACTTTAGAGGTGTTTCTTCTAAGGGATTTGACGGAAGAGGTAACTATACAATGGGTCTTAAAGAGCAGATTATCTTTCCTGAGATCAGTTACGATCAAATTGATAAGGTAAGAGGTCTTGGTATTTCTATTGTTACAAGTGCTAACAATAACGAAGAGGGGAAAGAGCTTCTTTCTCAGCTTGGTATGCCTTTTAATAAGTAATTAATTAAGGAATCAGATATGGCAAGAAAAGCGAAAATCGAAAGTAATAAGAAAAGAGCTAAGTTAGCGGAAAAATATGGTCCACTAAGAAAGCAGCTTAGAGATACTATCAAAAGTGCAACTGCATCAGAAGAAGATAAGTTTGAAGCAATGATTAAGCTTCAGTCTCTTCCAAGAAACTCTGCTCAAATTAGAGTAAGAAACAGATGTGAGTTAACTGGTAGATCTCGTGGTGTATATAGTAAATTTAA
>CAWUIU010000511.1:0-2176 GCA_963922285.1 uncultured Oligoflexia bacterium
TCATCTCTGTTAAGAAACTTGTTGCTTAGGTCAAATAATTTATTATTTGCATAAACCGAGTCAACTACGATAGCAGCTTTTCTCATGGTTCTAACACCTTTAAGAAGTTTGAAATTCGATTTGAATAGCCATGCGTATTTTTTGATCTTTTATTTCCATTGAGCCTTATTTCTTCTCTTTCTGATGAATTCTTCAGATAGTATTTAATCAATAACTCAGCTTCATCTAGACTACTGTAGCAACTAATTTCACTTCCAATTTCAAAATACTCTTCAATAGTAGGAACGTAATCAGTTAGCTGAAATCCTCCAAAATATGGAATTTCAAAATTTCTAGCTTTAATTTGACTCATACTTTTTGATGACTTAATTGCATGAGCAATATTATAGGGGCTTGATAACAAATATTTCAGATCAAGAAAATTGCTATTTGCTAAGTTTAAATTGATCTTTGAATGCCTAAAGATATAATTCATTTCCTCGTTCGTTAGAGGACCATTATCCCAACCATAACCAAAGCATTCTACATCGATATCTCTTTTTCTTAACTGGTCGGTAAACCACTTTCGATAAGGATGTTTTGCGCCAATAAAAGTTACATCATACTTATAGTCACCATCAAAACTCTGCTCATCGTGTTTATCAATTGCTGCCCATTGGCTTCTGATAATATTATTTACACCTATTTTTTTGTATTTATCGATAGCGAATTTATCAGTTGTTATTGACCAAGAAAAATAAGGTGCATACTTAGAAGAATAATTATCAAATCTCCAGGTATCATCACCAAACCAGTTAATAGTTGTATATTTTTCTTTTAATTTTTGAAGTGTCTTAACGTGAAAATGATCTCTAAAAATCATGAAAAAAATTAGATCTGGCTTTACATCATCAGCAAAGTCTAATAATTTTTCCTGTAATGGATTCGTATTATTAAGATATTCATCATAATAAAAAGGAATAACTTCATGACCTAATCTTTCAAATGAACTTTTAAATCCATCTTGTCCAATACTATTAGGACCACGAGATTTTATTCCATAATCAAATTGAATATCGACGAATAATATTTTCATTAGTTATTAACAAACTCTTCAACTTTACTGTGGAAAAGATCAATGGCATCTTTCATATTCACATGATGGTTACCAACAAAGAACGATTTCTCATCGATAATATTAGAATTTACTAATTCTCCATGAATTTCATAATCAAAATACTTAATGACATCATTCTTAGTAAAGTTTCCTGCAACAACAGGACGACATTCAATTCCAGCTTCTTCTAAAAAGGATATGATTTCTTTACGCGTAAAAGGAGCTTCATCTTTTAAAATTACAGAAAATCCAAACCAACTTGATTCACCAATTTCTTTTTGAATTTTAAAATATTTAGAATTTGAAAATACTTCTTGAAAGTATTTAGCATTCTCTCTTCTTACACTAACAAAATTTGGTAACTTTTTTAACTGTTCAATTCCAATAGCACCACTCATCTCAACTGGACGAACATTGTATCCAGGAAGTACAAATTTAAATGATTCATCAAATGGAAAGTCAGACTTAGTACCTGTTACATGATTTTCTTTTGGAAGATGTCTTGTCCAACCATGTGATCTAAGAGAAAGCATAATATGATAAAGTTCCTCATCATCAGTAGTAATTAAACCACCTTCCATTGTCGACATATGATGACTAAAAAAAGTAGAATAGCCACCGAGAAGACCAAAGGTTCCGGCCATTTTTCCATTGAATTTAGCTCCAAGTGATTCACAGTTGTCTTCATATAAAATAATATCTTTATCTTTTGTGATACGACTTATTTCAGAAAAATCATTTGAATTACCAAGAAGATTAACGGCGACTATTAATCTCGTCTTATCACTAACTGCTTCTTCTAAAGCTTTTAAATCAAAGTTTAGTGTGTCTAAATCAATATCGACAAACTTAACCTTAAGACCATATTGCAGAAGAGGAGTGTAAGTCGTCGACCAAGAGACTGCTGGTACGATAACTTCATCTCCAGCCTTTAAAGGGTTGTTTTTTCTAAAAAACAAACTAGCAATTGCTATTAAATTAGAAGTCGATCCAGAATTAACCATCACGCAATACTTTGCATCTACATAACTAGCAAAGTCTTGTTCAAACTTCTCAACAAATGGACCCATGCTATAACGA
>CAWUIU010000512.1:0-2169 GCA_963922285.1 uncultured Oligoflexia bacterium
AATAAAGCATACAAATATGCTTCCATTGTAAGTTTATAGATTATATCTCCGGCAAAAGTTCTTCTAATAAAGAAACATCCACCTTTTCTAAACATCTTACCAATTGGAAAGATATTCAGATTATCACCTCCAGCAACAAAGAGAGGCCGATGATACTTTTTATAGAACATATAATTTATGGCAACATAATCGGCATGAGACTGATGATTAGGAACGAGAACAACACTTCCTTTCTTCATCAACTCTCGCAAGTTTGTCTTAAGTTCGTTAAAATTAATTCCATCATAGAGTGCATTTAGAGCAGCATCAAAACCTTTCTCAATCCACTTTATGTAAGTAGGAGAAAAATCAGCTCTCATTTCCTCAAGACACTTTAACGCTCTTGACCTCGCCTTAGAAGGATCATCACTTGTCTCAATTCGCTCTTTGAGTTTTGGATATGAAAGGACGTTTTTTTGTAACTTGTTTAACATAGACAAACTATCTTTGACCGTGTGGTTTCGACTCACTCATTCCACTAGCGGACATTTCAATAAAGAGTCCAGCCTCTGTCATTTTATCAATGGAGTCAACGCCAAGATAAGTCATTCCACTTCTTATACCACCAGTCAGCTCACCAATGACATTTACAGCTGGCCCCTTACATGGAATCATCGTGTCTACACCCTCAGCGGCCATTCCCTTCGGAAGTTCACCTCTCCAAGAAACTTGTGCAGCCTTTGATGCCATTCCACGATATTGTTTCATTCCACCTTTTACTTCACCTGGTGTTTCAAGTGTTCCAGAAAGTAGTGAGCCGGCCATACATGTATTTGCACCAGCACATAGTGCTTTTACCATATCTCCAGAGTTCTTTAGCCCACCATCGGCAATTACCGGAACTCCATATTTCATTGCTTCTTCTACACAAAGAGCGACAGCAGTTAATTGTGGCACTCCATGACCGGTAATGATTCTAGTCGTACACATACTACCTGGTCCAATTCCAACCTTTACAGCATCTGCACCTTGATCGATCATTCTCTTAACACCATCAGGAGTAGCTACGTTACCCGCGATAACATCAATACCAGGATGATTCCTCTTAACGTATGCAAGAACATCTCTCATCATGATTGAATCACCATGAGCAATATCAATGGTTAGAATATCGACTCCTGTATCAGCTAGAAGGTCCGCTCGCTTCATTCCCTCTTCTTTAACGCCAATAGAGGCCGCAATAGGTGAACTTATTTGATTATCTTCAAGATATTTTTTGATAGCTTTTACATCTTCAACTTGTTCTTCAGGACTCATAAAACGGTGAAGAATACCAAGCCCACCAAGTTTGGCCATTTCCTTGGCCATTTCACGACCAGTAATTGTGTCCATATTTGCTGAGACAATAGGAATGTCGATTGAGTGATTCCTTGTAATTTTTGTTCTTAATGAGGGATGCCTTCTTGAAGATATTTCACTGTATCTCGGTACAAGTAAAACATCGTCAAAAGTAAGTCCTCGACCTCTATTCGTAATTCCATTTGCTGAAAACATTAATTCCATAACTCTCTCCATGTCTCTGTGTGCTGACAAATAATTGTATCAACCATAAAAAGAGTTTGTCTGCTTTAAAATACTGAAGCTGTCTTTATGCCGCCTGACGCTCAACAGCATTACTGACGACTTGCTCTAACTCTGTAAGCTCAGGCTTTCCAACGAGTTTTACATTACCATCATTATTGAGAACCTCGTGAATTTCAGAGCTTTGATAAGCAGTAAAGAAAATGAATTGTCCCGAATATCCAAGTTCTTTAATTTGATGATAAAATTCAATACCTGTCATTTCAGGCATCATCACATCACTAATAATTAAATCGTATTCATCATCTTGATAAAGAGAAATCGCCTGCTTTGCACTGGTACAAATACTAATATTATAGTGCTCACCAAGAACTGAGTCTAAAGTTTCCAAAATTCCCTCCAAATCATCAACAATTAAAATATTAGACTTTATCATTCGATCAACAGGGATTTTAATATCAAATTTAGCCCCGTCTTCAAATTCAGTATCGAGTGCCACTGTGCCGTTATTTTCGACAATATATTTTTTTACTAACTGAAGACCAAGTCCATGTGATTCACCATTACCGCTTGTTATATTTTCCTCAAATACAAGTAGTTTTTTCTCAT
>CAWUIU010000513.1:0-2145 GCA_963922285.1 uncultured Oligoflexia bacterium
GGTTTGGGATTACAAAAGAAGGTAATTTTGAAAATGGACTTAATGTCATCTCATTAAGTCATGAGCATGCAAAAGAATACTTCACTGGTGAGAACTGGGAAATTGTTAGAAACGTTAGAAAGTCTCTTCTCACGCAAAGAAAAATGAGAATACCACCTGCAACTGATAATAAGGGTATTGCAAGTTGGAACTTTATGATGATCACTGCCCTATCAGATGTTATGCAATATTGTCAGATACCTGCTATTAAAAGTGCAGCGTCGCAACTTTTTAACCAGGCGGTCGAAGGATGTTACAAGACATTTATTCAAAATGGTGAAAAAGGGATGAGCCTTAATCACTCAACAACAATTGAGAATCCACTTAACTATTTAGAAGATTATGTTTTCTTTGCAGAAGCTCAACTAAGAATTTATGAGCTCTCAGGAAATCCAATCTTTAAAAATAATGTGAAAGATACGATTCAGTTTATCTTTGATCAATTCCTTGAAGGTGATAAATTACTTACTCGTTCAAAGAACACTCAAGACTTAGAGCTTTATCCAAATCAAACGCACAATCCATTTGATCAAAGCTTTAAGTCACCTGTATCAACATTCATTGCGGTTATTAGAAGAGCTGCTGTTCTTTTCAAAGATCCTGAAATGCTTGAAAAAATTAGAGAGCTACAAGAAAGAACAACACATGATATCCTTAAAAACCCTGCCGGTTCAGGTGAAGGTCTTAGGGCCCTAACATATCCAGCAGAAGCATACAAAGTCATTTCTTGTCCAAGAAAGTGGCTTGATAAAGAAGAGTTTGCTAGTTTCATCAATTTCTTCTTACCTCGTTTTGTCTTTGACTATCACGATGAAGAAGCACAGAGATGGGAAATTTGTAACATGAGTGCTTGTGAAATTAGCGGTGAAGGAATAGAAAACTTTATTCAAACACTAAGACCTGAAGCTCCAGAAGGACAAGCAGGTGGAGAAAATAATGAGTAAACCGCTACAGGGTAAAACGATTATTGATCTTTCCCATCGTCTTCCTGGCCCGATGGCCGGGAAATTACTAGCAGACATGGGAGCAAAAGTTATTAAGATTGAGGATGAAAAATTTAAAGATCCATTCATCCACGGACTCTTTGCTGAAATGGATAACTCGTTCCCTATTTGGTACGAAAATATCAACAAGAATAAAGAAGTTCTTCGACTTAACTTCAATAGTGAAGATGACCAGAGGAAAATTCAAGAACTGTGCTTTAATGCAGATGGAATTATTTTGGCCATTCCACCAAAGGTACAGGCGAAACTTGGAATTGAATTAGAAAAGCTAAAGGCAAATGAAAGAGTTCAGGCGATTGTTCTACCGAAGGCTTCAAAAGAAGGTCTCTCGCACATGCATGATTTGAATGCTCTTGCGATCTCAGGACTTCTTACTCTCCATGCTAAGACAACGATTGGAGATGAAGTACACCCTCCATTTCTACCAATTGCAGGAATTAACTTTGGTCAAAAAATGGCCTTTGATTTATTAGCAACTCTATTGAAATCAACTGAGTCTAAAAGTGTTGAAGTCATTGAAAGTTTCTTATTTGAATCAACAATGGATGTCTACGGTCCGTTCTATACAGAAAATCTAAGGGAGCATGATCGCTTTCTCCACAATGGTCTCTATCCTTGCTACAATCTTTATAAAACAGCAGATGGTGATTTTATTGCTATGGCATGTGTTGAAGAAAAGTTTTGGCAAAGCTTTGTTGAGCTATTCGATTTATCTTTTTCAATGGATGAAAGATTCGATACCACTGGAAAAATTTATAATGAGTTAAAAGACTACATCCTAGGTCTATCGACGAAGGACTTCTCTTCCAAGCTTGGGCAAGCGGATATTTGTATCAATATTTTGAAGAGCTCTTAATATGCCACTGTAAAATAAGAAGACTTTTAGTGATTAGATCAACGCCTAATGTTACCAACTTAACCTAGTTCCCATTTTAGAGTTGTTAATTTCTTATTATTTCCACTTAGAAAATGGAGGATTATTATTTGGCTTAATAGGTTTATCCTTCTTAAGTTTTTCTTTCAAACTTCTTAATTGGCTACTCAGTGAAGATCGATCAATTACGTAGTCAGCATTAGGACAATTAATTCTTGAATTATCATC
>CAWUIU010000514.1:0-2134 GCA_963922285.1 uncultured Oligoflexia bacterium
GATAAGAAAGAAAACAGCTGAGACAACAGTTGTCATCAATAAGTAAGCAATATACTTCCTCGCTCCCCACAACCTTTCAAGCTCACTACCAATGAACCACAACAAAAGTCCTGTGAAGACAACTTCCATCAGTCCCGTGCTCATCAGTGGATATGTAAAGAGTTGCCAAATATAACCACTCTTTAGACCTGACGGACTTAAACTGAGTAATCCATAAAGGGATACGCCAGTTTGCGATAAAAGAGAAGTAAGAATAAAGGATGCAACTAATGCGATTAGAAGGCCTTTATTTATTTTTGTTAGCGGTGGAAGATAAATCTGCTGCATTATGATTCCATTTTTTGAGAAATTTCAATTAACACCCCTCCTGTTGATTTAGGGTGAATGAAATTTACTAAACAGTTGTTTGCTCCACTTCTCGGTTCTTCATAAAGAAGAGTGTAGCCTTTTTCTCTTAACTCATTAGACTTTTTAGCGACATCAGGTACTCGATAACACATGTGATGAATTCCTGGTCCTTTTTTCTCAAGATACTTTGCGATTGGTCCCTGTCCATCAATAGGCATTAATAACTCTAAATGAGCATTTTCATCAATATGTGCAAAAGAAGTCTGAACTTGTTGGTCCTCAACCACTTCACGATGATTAAAACCTAATCCAAAATCTTCATACATCTTCTCAGCTTTATCTAGATCAGTAACAGCAATAGCTATATGATCTAAGAAACAATCTTTGTTAAACATAATTACTCCGTATTCTTTAAAAATTTTTCGTACATCTTCTTGTAGAGGTCTGTCTCATCTAATTGTTCATAAAAATTAGAAAGCTTGTGTTTCATAGCCTTGCGATGAAAAGCTTGATCATTTTTAATGACATATTTAAATATAATTAACGAATCATCATTCAATTTCTTTAAAGCTCTCTTCTCTTTATTTATATTTGGATCAGCACTTTTAAGCTCTTTTACAGCTTTTAATTCTTCAGCTGAAAAAAGTGGCTTACTAGCTTGCGCTATATTTAGGAGACCACCAAAAATGGATAGTAGGAAAGTCAATTTCATAATCGAGAAATATTATAACAAGGTCTTGATTTAAAGTACAAGCTCGAGAATCTCAGTCAAATTATCTATGGTATTTCTAGAATAATCCTATTCAAAGACAATTGGAGGCGTGTCAACAGCACCTTCGCAATTTGGATTAGCAGGGTCAAAAGTTGGCTCAATTGGCTCAACAGGAGGACGACAAGTACCTTCGACACAGTCTCCATGTCTTGGAACACTAAAACACTGCTTTGTACAACTCTGATTACCATCAGCGTCACGTGTATTTATCAGATAACACTCCCTAACGTTCTCTTTTCGACAAAACTCTCTTGTAACACAACTTTGTCCCGGAACTTTGGAACAAAGAGCTTCAGAACCATCTTCAGGAACATGATCCTTACAGACTCCTGTCGTTTGATTACAACAAAGAGATGCACAATCAAAATCTGTCGAACAAGTCTGACCAGTTGCCAGATTTCCTGTTCCTGTAAAATCGTCCGCACATTGCCCAACGAGATCTCTTGACCAACAACGATTATTAAAACAACAACTACCTGCACCACAACTATCATTGTCCGAACAAGTTTCCATAGCATTAAAGTCACGACCAACTTGCTCACCTAGACCAGCTTGAAGAACTTGAATCTTAACTTCCTTTGAAGTTGCAAGAACTTCTTCTCTGCCATCTGAGTTATATGCAATGACTTCGATAATCGCACTAACATTACAAGATGAAATCGTTTCTCCACTACTACTATTATAATTTTTAACTCTTCGATTACATCCATCCATCCATTCAGTATCTCCAGCAGCTGGTAAAGTCTGAACAGACCTAGATCCAAAAGGATTTGTCGAACCAAAGTATTGAACTCCCGATGAACCATAATTAATCTTTGCAGCTCGTGGAAAGAGATATGACTTAATACCATATGTAGCACTCGTTCCAATTAAACTCTCTTTAAATAATCCACCTTCTCCAACAAGAGCAGTACCGCTAATTTCCCACTCTGACTCAGAAAAGAGTTGATAAGGACTATCAAAAAAGTATGTCTTACTGTCATAGATAAAAGTATTACCAGGTGCCACAGCTGT
>CAWUIU010000515.1:0-2092 GCA_963922285.1 uncultured Oligoflexia bacterium
ACTGTCGGCATAACTGAAATCGCACTGACAAGAGCAACAACAATTAAGAAGGTAAAGCGATACCACCAGCTTCTTTTCATTTATAAAACTCCTAATTTGGGGAAAAATGAGTGATAAAAACAATTATTGAATTGTTTTTGGCCCTATGTCTTCCCTAACATAAACCTAGTAAATCTATAAAATTATAGGTGAGTATAATGAAAATGCAAGATATCTTAGAATTTTCTTAGTTTGCCATGCGAAATACCCGACAAAAGCACAGCGTCATCAATATTCCTTACTTGGTTAGCGCACTTATCCAACAATTGCTTTGAAAGTACCTGCGCCATACTGATCACGAAAAGATGATCACTTAAATGTAGTTGTACAAAAACTGTTGAACATTTGAGTTTGTCATATTCGAAATGTTGTTTGCACATAAAAGTAGCTATCTCATAATAGATACTTTATCAAAATTATGTAAAATTTTAGACTACGAGAAACGTCAAAAAGTAAAGTTATACTAAAAATGATTTTGTAAAGAATGAACAAATGATGCCATTAAAAATTAATGATAATAAGAAGAAGAAATTATGTTTTATAATTACTACTCATCTAAAATGAGTTATGACGAATGCATTTATTATAAAAATATGGCAAGGATTTGCCACAGTAAATGATATCTTATGAGCGAAGATCTATTCTTTCGTTATTTTTCCAGTCTCTTCTTGATCTTTTTCGTCTTGAGCATGCTCGAGTTCTGCCTCACCATCGACTTCAGCATCAGACTCATTCGATACAGTTGCTAACACCTCAGATTCTTTCTCATCAACTGAATACTGATTTACTTCTGAATTGACAGTATTCATAAAATCATCTTTAGCATTTTGAAATTCACGCAATCCTTTACCTAAACTCTTAGCTAGTTCAGGTAATTTTTTAGGACCTATGAAGATAAGAGCAAAAACACAAATAATGAGAAGTTCACCAGCTCCAAGACCGAACATTAATTACTTTTCCTTTTTTTCGAAAAGCTTAGAAGAATAACCACCAATTTGCGACTTAAGAACTTTTACTTTTACATCTTTAGAAACTTCCAAAGTGATAATTTTGTCAGTAATTCCAACAACTGTTCCCAGCATTCCAGACTTTGTGAAAACCTCAACGTCTTTTTGTAGATTTTCAAGCAACTCTTTTTCTTCATCCATTTGTTTTTTCTGCGGACGAATCATAAGAAAATAAAATATTAAGAAGATCAAAACGATTGGTAGCATTTGCATCATAGGATTTTGCTTAACTGGATCAGCAGCAAATGTATTTAAAGCGATTGATAGTGTGATTATATATTTCATTTTTACCTCTTTTTTAAAAAAAGTACTTTAGTTAGAACCTTTGTAATTTCCGGCCCATATGCGTGATGTATATCTCTTATAAAACCGTTGATAATAATCGTCAAACGTTCCCGCAAATATATTTTTTCTAGCATCTTTTGTGACTTGAAGCATAAAATGTAAATTATGATAAGTTATCAGGTTACCTGCTAAAAACTCACCTGTTGTATAAAGGTGACGAATGTAAGCCCTTGTATGAGTTTTACAAACCTTGCATGAACAATCTGGATCAGGAGGTAGCGTATCCTCTTTAAAACGCTCATTTTTAATATTGAGAGGTCCATCATGCGTCAAGAACTGGCCATTTCTCGCATTACGAGTTGGTAGGACACAATCAAACATATCAATTCCGGCCCTAATACCATTTAGAATATCAAGAGGCTTCCCTACCCCCATTAAGTATCTAGGCTTATCTTTTGGCATTTGGTGCACAAAATTGTCTAAAAATCTTACCATATGCTCATTCTTCTCACCAACTGACAAGCCTCCAAGAGCAAAGCCTTCAAAGTTCATATCATAGAGTCGATCAAGACACTCTTTTCTAAGATCCTCGTGTAGCCCACCTTGTACTATACCAAAGAGGTTTTGATGAGGCTTAAGCGAATACTCACGAGATCTTTTGGCCCAACGTAGAGTTAATTCCATACTCTCTCGAAGACGCTCTTTAGTTGCCGGAAGAGCAGGACACTCATCAAATGCCATTACGATATCACTCACCAGAG
>CAWUIU010000516.1:0-2089 GCA_963922285.1 uncultured Oligoflexia bacterium
TGTCTTTTAAACAGCTGAACACTTCCCTCTTCAGAGAGTTGTTGCAGGCCTTTATCAAGTTGTTTTCCCTTCATTGGATCTTTTAAGATTACCTTTCGAAAAATTTCAGGTGCAAAGTTAGGAATACCTGTGAATGTAACTTTTTCACCTTCAGTAAATGTATCGCCTATCTGATACTTTCCCGAGTCATGAAGCCCGATGATGTCTCCTGGTAGTGCATACTCTGTAATTTCTCGGTCCTGTGCTTGAAAAATTAGAGGAGTTGCTATTTTTATTTCTTTTTCCGTTCTTGTGTGGAAAAGTTTTTGACCTCGTTTAAATACTCCTGAACAAACACGCATAAAAGCAACACGATCTCTATGTTTTTTATCCATATTAGCTTGTATTTTAAAAATAAAGCCCGAAAACTTTTTTTCCCCCGGTTCGATAATGCGTGTTTCACTTTCATTGTCATAAGGATAGAGACGTACCTCTTTGTTTAAAGGACCTGGTGCGTGTGCTGCAATCATGTCTAGTGTTTCTTTCACTCCAAAATTATTAAGTGCGGAGCCAAAGAAAACAGGTGTTATTATTCCTGCTAAAAACTCCTCTTCATTAAAACTAGGCATAAGTTCTTCAACCATTTCAAGATCAGCTTTTAGTTTTTCTAGTAATTCCTCTCCTATATAGTCGATGACAGAAGTTGAGTCCAGATCACTGGCGGTAAGTATCGTTGGAGAGAATGGGTCATTAGAGTCACTAAAGGACACGATCTGTTTCGATCTTAAGTCGTAGACTCCTTTAAAGTCTGTTCCACTTCCAATCGGCCACGTCATTGGAACACAAGTTATAGAACAGATATCCTCAACATTATCAATGAGCTCAAAAGGATCCATTGCATCACGGTCAAACTTATTCATAAAAGTTACAATTGGTGTATCTCGCATACGACAAACTTCCATGAGCTTTATCGTTTGCTCTTCAACACCCTTTGCTGAGTCAATCATCATGAGAACACTTTCAACTGCAGTGAGTGTACGATACGTATCTTCTGAGAAATCCTTGTGACCGGGTGTGTCTAATAAGTGCATGGCCCTACTTTCATAGGGAAATGACATAACAGATGATGTAATGGAAATTCCACGTTCTTTTTCCATTTCCATCCAGTCTGATTTTGCATAAGTTCCATGCTTACTCTTGACCTGACCGGTTTCACGAATAACCTGTCCAAACCACAGAAGCTTTTCAGTCATTGTTGTCTTTCCAGCATCAGGGTGTGAGATAATAGCAAATGTCGCGCGCTGCGAAGTGTTCATGTATATATCCTTACTTAGTTTTTAAAGTTAAAATAAGCCTCTTCAATCACTTAGTCAAAATACAAATTTATATGACAAGTTTCCTTGTTCTTAGTTAAAATATCAGAAAAAGACAGATAATAGCTGTTAGTTTCAATGAATGTGAAAAAGTACTTATTTCCTTGGATAAAGCTTCAAATGAAAATAAGACTGATCTAACAAGAGATGCTTCAATTCAAAGCTTTGAATTCTGTGTTGAGCTTGCATGGAAGACTTCAAAAAAATGATGGCGACATCGACTTCTACTCCTAAACAAATAGTTTGAGAAATAGCTCAATCCAATTGAATATTAAAAATTCTTGTCCCATTTAGTGTGCATGAAAAATGTGGTACTTTGGTTTCAGAGCACGCGTTGATCGATTATCACCAATTTCTGAAATATATACGCTATATTTAAGGGATGAGGTGTATTTAAGTAATGAGATGTCCGCCTATAAGATTTTTTGATTCATAGAGTGTTTAGTCACAGGTCATTATAACGGGTTTTATTTGTTTGAGTCATTATGAACTATTGATTACAAGATATATTGCTAATGTTAAGTTTTAGTTTCTGTTAGTGCATACTTTATTGTGGAGGGACTAGGGTTTTACATTTTTGTTCTCTTGATAAAATTGATATGACTTTAAAAAGTATCATTTAATGCCTTATATCTGATTACAATCGAAATAAAATTAAGCTTTAAAGCACAATACAAAGAATTTTGGAACAAGTAATATGAAAGCTATTTTCATCTTTTATTTTTTTAGAATAGGTA
>CAWUIU010000517.1:0-2078 GCA_963922285.1 uncultured Oligoflexia bacterium
TACTTTCTGTTACGTTAGTTAAATAAGGTTTCGTGTCTTTAAATTTTTCTTTGTCGAGGTCTGATGAATCTGCTTTACCGACTCTAAGATAGGCTGCTGAATCGGAGCTAGAAAATTCTGTGTAACAAATTCTCATTTCTTCAGGATCTCCAGGAGAATATATTTCAATATCAGGAAGAGATCTTAGGACTGAGATATCTTCAGCACACTGGTGTGAGCTTCCTAGAATAGTATAAACAAGTCCTGCCCCGTCACCAATCATCTTTACGGGAAGTTTTGGTAAGCAGATATCAAATTTTATTTGTTCAACTACTCTCATAGGAAGGAATGCTGCAAGACCATAACACATTGGTTTGTAACCAACTTTTGCCATGCCTGCTGCAAATGATATGAGCCCTTGTTCCATGATTCCAACATTTATGAAGCTTTCTGGTTTAACTTTTCTAATTTGATCAAAAAGAGCGTAGCCATGATCACCAGTCATCAAAGCAAAGTTTTCATCATTAAGAGCTGAATTAGCTATCATATCTGATAATATTTCTCTCATTAGTTGCTACCTTTTACTTCATTAAAAGCGTTAACTTCTTCTTGTTCATTCATTTTCTTATAGTGCCAGAGGTTTTCGCCCTCCATAAAAGAGACGCCCTTCCCTTTAATAGTTTTTGCTATTAATACTGAGGGCCTATCCGAGTTTTTAAGCTCTTTTAAGTTCGAACTGATTTCATCTGAGAGATGTCCGTCACAGATACTTGTTTTAAAGCCAAAGCTTTCAAACTTTTTATCGAGAGGTTCAAGTTCTATGATGTCTTCTGTTTTACCCATAGCTTGATAACGATTAAGATCAACAATAATTGTTAAATTATTTAACTTGTGGTGACCGGCAAATAAAATTGCTTCCCACATGCTACCTTCGTTTAATTCACCATCACCAACTATACAGTAGATATGTTGTTTAGATTTTTTTCGCATTAAGCCAAGTGCCATGCCGGTAGCGACAGGTAGACCGTGACCTAGGCTACCACCTGAAACTTCTATTCCAGGAATATGGTCCTCACATAAACCGAATAACTTACTGTTATCTTTGAAGTAATTAGTTATGTCATCTTCATTAATCCAGCCTAAGTCATAAAAAGCAGCATAAAGCGCCATTACACCGTGACCCTTAGATAAACAAAGGTAATCGCGATTTTCATCTCTTGGGTTTTCCGGGTTAAAGTTAAGAATATCTGAATATAGTGACTGGACAATTTCTACTAATGAGAATGCACAGCCTATATGGCCCGCTGTGCCATCTCCTGCCATTCTTAAAATAGTTTCTCTTAGTTTTTCAGAGTTGAGCTGAGTTTTACTCATGAAGATTTCCTTTATAATTCAAAATAATTCTATAAAAAAAATAGCTTAATTGCAGTAATAAACTGAATACTTGAGTGCCTCGTAAACCTATAAAAATTTGTACTAATTGCGTTCAAGAAGCTATATTATTTCATCAAATAAAAAGGATTATTAATGAGTAAAACAGCTTTAATTACAGGTGTTACTGGCCAAGATGGTGCTTACCTTTCAGAGTTTCTTTTAAATAAAGGTTACACTGTTCATGGTATTAAAAGAAGAAGTTCATTATTTAATACAGATAGAGTTGATCATCTTTTCGAAGACGTACACAAAGAAAATTCTAAGTTTCATTTACACTATGGTGATATGACAGATTCAATGAATCTAACAAGAATTATTCAAGAAACACAACCTGATGAAATATATAATTTGGCTGCTATGTCACATGTAAAAGTTTCATTTGAAACTCCTGAGTATACGGCTAATGCAGACGCTATTGGGCCACTTAGAATTTTGGAAGCTGTTAGACTTCTTGGAATGACTAAGAAAACTAAAGTATATCAAGCATCAACGTCTGAATTATATGGTCTAGTGCAAGAAGTACCTCAAAAAGAAACAACTCCTTTTTATCCAAGATCTCCATATGCTGTGGCTAAGTTATATGGGTATTGGATTACGGTAAATTATAGAGAAGCAGACGATATGTAGGCTTGTAACGGATTTCTCTTTAATGGCGAGAGTCGTAT
>CAWUIU010000518.1:0-2066 GCA_963922285.1 uncultured Oligoflexia bacterium
GAATAAAGTAATCTCTTGGTGTTGAATAAGTTTCGGCAAATAATAATGGAAAAGACGTTACAATTACAGCTGTTGAAAATGGAAAAACAGTTGAACATAAGTTTGAAATGGGACTTATTGCCGTTGGTATGACTGGAAATATTGATAATATAGGACTTGAAGTTGCTGGTGTAAAAACTGATCGTGGATTCATTCAAGTAAACGATATGTATCAAACAACAGCACCTAATATTTATGCAATTGGTGATGTCTCTGGACCACCTCTTCTTGCGCACGCAGCTTCTCACGAAGGTGTAGTTGCTGCAGAACACATTTCAGGTTTACACCCTCATAAAATTGATAAAATGAATATCCCTGGTTGTACTTATTGTCAGCCACAAGTTGCTTCTGTTGGTTACACTGAAAGAGCACTTAAAGAAAAGGGAATAAAGTATAGTGTTGGAAAGCTTCCTTTCCAGGCAAATGGTAAGGCCGTTGCTTCAAATGAAACAGCTGGTTTTGTTAAGACGCTGATGGGTGAAGATGGTGACATGCTAGGTGCTCATATTGTCGGAACAAATGCTACAGAGTTAATTCATGAATATGTTCTTTTCAGACAAATGGAAGGTATTGATGAAGAGATTTTTGCAACTGTACATCCGCACCCAACTCTTGGAGAGTTCCTTGCTGAATCAGTAATGAACGCCAAAGGTAGAAGTTTAAACTTTTAATTAGGATTATTTAGGAGATATATGATGAGACACGAAATTGTTATGCCACAAATGGGCGAATCAATTACAAACGGAACGATTACAAAGTGGAATAAGACAGTTGGTGATACAATTGCTCTTGATGAAATCCTACTTGAAATCTCAACTGATAAAGTTGAATCAGAAATCCCTTCACCAGTAGAGGGGAAGGTCGTTGAAATCCTTGCACAAGAAGGTGATACGATTGATGTTGGTATTTTAATCGCTGTTATAGATGACGATGCAAATGCCAGTGTTGGAACAAGCTCTTCTGCACCAGCAGCGGCTCCAGTGGCAAGCACACCAGCTACAAGTAATGCTGCGTCTAATATTCAAGAAATTGTTATGCCACAAATGGGTGAGTCAATTACAAATGGAACGATCACAAAGTGGCATAAAGGGCCTGGTGATATGGTCGAAATTGATGAAATCCTTCTTGATATTTCGACTGATAAAGTTGAATCAGAGATTCCTTCACCAGTTTCTGGAAGATTAGAAGAAGTTCTTTTTAGTGAAGGTGACACTGTAGACGTAGGAATTAAGATTGCTTCTATTGAGCAAAATCTTGATGTTCCTTTTGGTGGTGGAAGTGCGACAGTATCGGCTCCAGCGCCAAGCGCTCCGGCTCCTGTTGCAACTCCTGTCGTAAGTGTTCCTGCGACTACAACAGCTCCTGCAGGAAGAAGATTCTATACTCCACTTGTTAAGAACCTCGCTAAGAAACATGGGGTTGATCTTAATGAACTAGCAACACTTTCTGGAAGTGGTGCTGGAGGAAGAGTTAATAAAGAAGACTTCATGAATTACTTAAACAATAGAGGAAATGCTCCAGTTGCTTCTGCTCCTGCAGCAGCTCCAAGTGCACCAAAGACTGCTTCAGTAGCACCAGTTACTTCAAGTGTTCCAGCATTTAGTACAGGTGATAGAGTAGAAGTCGTACCAATGGATAACATGAGAAAGGCGATTGCTAGAAATATGATCGCTAGTAAAATGACTTCTCCACATGTAAATTCAATTGATGAAACAGATATGACAAATATCTTCAAGTTTAGAGAATCATTTAAGCATGAGTTTAAAAAGCAGGAAGGTTTCTCTCTGACTTATACTCACTTCATTCTCTATGCTCTTGTTCAAGCTCTTAAAGAGTTCCCAATTGTTAATGCTTCAATTGATGGTGATAATATTGTTTATAAGAAAGATATTAATCTTGGATGTGCAGTAGCGGTTCCAGGAAATGGTCTTGTTGTTCCAGTTATTAAAGGTGCAGATAACCTCAATATTAGAGGTATTGCTAGAAAGCTTGATGAACTTGTTCAAAAAGCGAGAGCAAAGAAATTG
>CAWUIU010000519.1:0-2060 GCA_963922285.1 uncultured Oligoflexia bacterium
TTTACAATTTAGATTATCTCAAAATAAAAGCAACACCAATATAATGGATCAGTTTAAAAGTAATTAAGCAGGGTTTTCTGAATCGATAAAAATACATTCTATTTTAAACTTTTTTTCAATAAGTTCTTTTAGTGCAAGTACACCAAATCTCTCTGTAGCATTATGCCCTCCTGCAAACATATGGATACCTGACTCTCGGCTTTCGTGATAATCATGTTCACTCATTTCACCTGTAAGATAGCTATCAAGTCCAAGCTTTAGTGATTGTATCCAATCTCCATTAGCACCACCTGTAATAATTCCCATCGATGATATTTCGTCACCATCTGGGTTCGAGTAGAGAATTTTATGATCGAGAACTTGTTCAAGTATTGACTGCAATTTGTCAGCCTTGATTGGTGTGCTGAATTTTCCATGAACCCCAGTTGGCATTCCTTTGTGATCACCAAATGGCTCAAGAGACTCTAGCCCTATTTGTGTGGCAATACGAGCGGCATTACCATATTCAATATGAGCATCAAGAGGTAAGTGATAGCCGATTAAGTTGATATCATTTTTAACAAGAGGGAGAACTCTTTTTGCAAAAGGACCTGTTAAAGTTCTCGTACCGTGAAACTTCCAAAAGAGTCCGTGATGTACGATAAGGGCATCTGCTTTTTCTCTAACACTAGCTTCCACTGATTTTTTTTGAGCAGAAACTGCAAAAGCTATCTTAGAGATTGTTTTTGATCCTTCAATTTGTAGTCCATTGGGACCATAGTCATTGTAAAGCCTAGGGGAAAGTAAATTATTTAAAAAATTGACTAGTTCACTTCTTGATATTGCGCTCATATTTTCTCCGATGAGAAAATGATAGCACAGAAGTATGCTCTTTAAAATATGGATCTATTCGGGGTGATTGTCTTGGTCATTAAATGATGTCTTAAACTTATCTGTGACTTCTTGAAACTTTGAACGAGTCTTACTCTTCTCAATACTGCCTTTGATTTTATCAACTGTTTCAATCAACTCAATATTATGCGGGCATAATTCGATTGCTTGTTCAAATTCAACAAGTGCTTTTTCGTAATTGTTCACCATCATATAAGCACGACCGGCATTGATGAATGGATATTCCTTGTTTTGGTATTTAGGAGCCTTTTTGGCAAGTTCAAACCATTTTATTGCTTCTTCTATTTGACCTTCTCCAAGAAGAATTGAACCTAGGTCGTTATATGGAGGGCCATAATCAGGATCAAGGCCGATGGCTTTAATGCATAGGCTTTTTGCTCTTTCTTTATTTCCAAGAATTGACTCTGCCCACCCAACAAGTGTTACGATTTCTGCAGTCTCTCTATAGCTCATGGCCTTGTCAAATCTTTCAAGGGCCAAGTCAAATTTCTTGTCAAAAGCGTACTTGTGTCCTGCTGCAATCAGCTGTTCGTATTTTTCAATTCTCTTGCTTTCCAATCCTAAGAGTGAGTTTTGTCTATTGTTTGTGGTACTTAAAACTTCATCGATATCTAATTGATAGAGGAGAGGTTTCAGTGACTTTTCGATAAACTCGTCTTCTTCCATTTCATCAAACTCTGCACCACCATCAATTAAAGTGAAGTTTCCAAATTGTCGTGGCTCTTTTGTTTCACGAATAATTGGAGTAGGTGTGTGGTTGTCCACTTCTTTTAAAAGTCCTAGTCTTGGTGGATGAACATCTAGCCCTAGGTTTTCAGAAACGACTGTATGGATTGATTGTGCATACTTATAAATTAGATTTACATACATACACGTTTTAATGACTAATTCGTTATTATTTTCTCCTAGCCAAACATATGACTCAAAGAAGTTCGCTAGTATTTTAAAATTTGATTTAGCGTCTTTTAAATTTAGTCGATGAACAAGTTGATTCTTTCTCATTGTTGGGTTGAAAATATTTGCTCTAATAAAAGTTTCGAGCTCTTCTGTCATTTCTGTGCAGTATTCACGAAGAGTAGGGTGTCCCTTTGCCTCCGTAACTTCTGTGGCAGCATGGAGAAGTCTTTCCACATAGCTTGTCGCTTGTGTGATTTCACTGATTAAAATGT
>CAWUIU010000520.1:0-2056 GCA_963922285.1 uncultured Oligoflexia bacterium
AATGATCCACAGAGATATAAGTCTCTTGTTAAAAATATGAGAGCCTTAGATATTATTCTTGAAAAAACACCATTTCGCGCCACGGATCGTTTTATACCAGGTCACTGGGGTCATGTTGCAATCTGGCTTGGAACTAAGAGTGAGTTAAAAGAGCATGGACTATGGTTGCAAGAGGACTATGACTTAACAGATGGTAGTCGCGATTTGTTTGATAAAATTTATGAAACACAAGTATCGATAAAAGTTGATGATGATCATGATTATAAGGAAAACATACTTGAAGTATTAAGGCATTTACTAGAGGAAGAGCCATCTTTAAGACCTCTAGCTAGAGAAGACCGTGAATTTAATAAATATAATTGGTTTAAGATTATGGTTCTTCACGGACATCATATCGTCGAAGCGTTAAGACCTGGCGTTCAGTTAAATACAATGAATCATTTCTTAGAAATTGATGATTTCGCTGTCCTCAGACCTCATTATTGTGAAAAAAGTTTCAATGATGGTAAGTGTTTTACTAAAGAAGAAAGAACACAGTTCTTAAAGAACTCTCTTTATCAGATTGGCAAAAACTATGACTTTAACTTTGATGCCAATACTGAAGCAAGAATTGTTTGTTCAGAACTCGCATTTATCGCATTTGACAAAAAAGAGCTAACTTGGGAAACGTCAAAGTCAATTATTGGTGGGCAGTCGATATCTCCAGATCAGGTTGCATTAAAAGCTGATGAAAAGGGTGATTACTTTAGACCTGTCCACATAATATATAACGGTGATAATGTAAAAGCAGAAAATGAAGCCTTTCTCTTAGATGTATTTAATGCTATCACAAGCTCAGATTACGATAAAGCGCAAAGAATGACTGGTATAAATAAAGACTACAATACCCATAATATCAGACCTGAACTCTTCACTTCAAATATAAGATACGCAATGTGGAAACTTAAGTATGGAAGAAAATTAAATAATGATTAACAGTGTATGGGGTGATAGTGAAACTCAGTTCTTCTATGAACTTGACCCAAATAAAATACTATCAAGTATCGATAAATTAGGACTTAAGACCACCGGCCGAGTTTTAACTTTAAATAGCATGGAAAACCGTGTCTACGAAATTGAATGTTATGATGAATCAGAATCAGGTATAAAATCAGTTGTTGCTAAGTTCTATCGTCCAGGAAGATGGTCTAGGGATCAGATCTTAGATGAGCACCAGTTTCTAAAAGATGCTAGAGATGGCGATTTAAACGTTATAACTCCTTTATATTTTTTGAATAAGACACTTTTTCAAGACGAAGAAACTGGGATATTCTTTGCTCTTTTTCCTAAGAAAGGTGGACGTATCCCAGATGAGATGAACGAGCGAAAGCTTGAAGAACTAGGGAGAACTCTTGGTCGTTTACATAATATTGGTGAAAGTAAAGTGGCCAGCAATCGGCTAACAATAAACCCAGATAGTTTTGGACTGGATAACTTACAAATCCTTAAGAGCACTAACTATTTGCCGGGAGAGTTCCTAGGACCAATTTCTGACTTTGTAATAAAGATTTGTAACCTATCGAGACCGTTATTTGAAAATGTGTCTAATATACGTATCCATGGTGATTGTCATCGCTCAAATGTTATATACCGTGAAACAGAAGGTGCGTATCTTGTTGACTTTGATGATATGTTAAATGGACCAGCTGTTCAGGATGTTTGGCTTCTTGTTCCTGGCGATGATGATTATGCTAAAGAACAACGTATGATTCTTCTTTGTGAATATGAGAGTTTCAGGGACTTTGACTATTCTACGTTAAAACTCATAGAGCCCTTAAGGGCATTAAGATATATTCACTTTGCTGCCTGGATGGCAAAGAGATATGATGATCCCGCATTTAAGAGTGCATTTCCTTATTTTGGTACAGATAAGTACTGGTCTGAGCTCCTGTATGACCTTAGGTTACAGGCCGAAAAGATCGAAGCTCTAAGTAATCCCTATAATAATTATATGTAGTCAAAAGGAACCACTTTTGTATTGAGTTCTGTCTTTTAATTACAAACAAATTCATCTCAC
>CAWUIU010000521.1:0-2056 GCA_963922285.1 uncultured Oligoflexia bacterium
CAAGGGCAGAAACTGTAAACAACAGAATAATAAACCAAAGATACACTTTAATCACAGAGCTTCTCCTAATATAGATATGAACCAACTCAAAGTACCATATAGTTGCGTACATCTATATTTTTCGATAAAATTTACATTCTTTAATAATTAAAAATTAAGAACTTATAGTGAAAGAAGTCCCCAGCTCTTAATATTATAAATGCGGTAGCTTAATGGATATTTGAGTTAAATTTGCTATTTAAAAATATCATCAAAGTCATAGCTATCAATATCATCATAAGCACCATTAAACTTTCCAGACCTTGATGGAATCAATGCTGAAAGAATAACTTCTTTAACTTGAGATGATTGAGTCGCATTATGAGGAACCAGTAGGTACTCCAAAATGAGGTTGTCGTGATAGATAACGGCTCTTCTTGTTGGATTACTTGAACTATATGCTTGGTAGGTGAATGGCTTAACTTGAATAAGTCCAACGACTCTAACTAGTTCGTTTTTAGAGTATCTTTAAAATAAGTCTCTGCGCTTACAGGGTCTTCATCATTATTTAAAGCGTGTTGGAACACACTTTCTGCTAATTCTTCGAGATCGGTCAAAAAGTTATCTGACCGTGTTATTACTATTGGCAAGGTTATCCTATGGCTATTTTCTTTTTGTTAGTTTGAGATTTATTGTATCTTTCTTGTCTAACTCATCAAACATTGAGTTAATACCACTCTCAACATCATCAAATGACTTTGAATCTCCTTCATGAACTTGAAGCATGGAAATTAAATTCTTTTGAAGTGATAAAACTTCATCTTTTAGATTTAAGTATTCACTTTCTTCAACAAGAATAAAACGATCATTACCTCTTGCTATTGAGATAGGGCCTTTGAGTGCCTTATCGAAAAATTCACTTAGCTTAGTTCTGAAGTTTCTTGAATTAGTTGAGTTTTCCATATTTTACCTCTTATATAAGAGTGTACACTGTTGCGTACGCACGCTCAACATATAGCTTAAATACTATGTAGAAATGGCAGTACGCTTATTAAATTTCAGTCACTTACAAATAAGGTAGGCTAGTATATTTTTACTGACCCACCAATTCGTAATCTATTTATTAATACTAAATACATTATCCATAGATGTGCTTGGTAGCACATCAAGTGCATCACTGACGCCTTTTACATCAACTCCGGCCATCCTGATATAGATCTGAAAAGTCTTTTAATCAGACCATCCACCCATTCTCATTACTTTCATAGGCCCTGCACCAGTAGCAAGTAAGTGGGTTGCAAAGCAAGCTCTTAAAGTATGAAAGGTAACATGTTTTTCAATATTGATACGGTTTAAAAATATTCTTAAAGCTTTTCCACCTTCCAAAAGAAATGCAATGTCGCTATTTAATAAAAATTACAAGATGAACAATCTTTAAATTCTTTGCTAATTACTTTCAGAAAGAGCTGGAAAGTCAAGTTCAATCAAATTACATCCAAAGCTATCACTCGTAGGTACATAAAACATTTCTGCGAATTCATATAGCACTTTCTCTAAAGAGTATTGATCTGATACCTTTTTCGCCTTTAAACCACCAAAATAAGCGTGTTCTGTTGCTAAGCTTGTGCATAAACTAAGTGCAGCAAAAGAGTCATCGCAAAATTTGCTGCTTTCTATTAATTCTTTAGTTTCCTGGATATCACTTCGAACAAATTTTTGCTTGATGATGACATCGTATTTTTCTAACTTGTTGATTAATTGCTCAGTTTTTTCTTCCATTTTGCAAGACGCAAATGATGAAATAGAACTCACTAATACTAATCCCAATAATAATCTTTTCATTTCTTCTCCTTGTGTTGTGAATAATGTTTACGTGTTTGTATATATCTTATACTTGAGGAAGGTGCTCTGCGCAATTGCTCGTAAAAATAAGTGTTTTTTGTTTTTTTAAACATATAAATAATTCATAGAGACTGTTTTCAAAGTTTGAAAAACACTTTTGTTCTTTCAAATTCCCAAATGGATATTGGTATGAGAGTCTATCATCAGAGGAAAATATGAAAGAACACAATCTTTG
>CAWUIU010000522.1:0-2054 GCA_963922285.1 uncultured Oligoflexia bacterium
CTTTCCCAATAATCCACCGGGATGGTTTCTCGCAAAACCTTCTCTCGTCAGCCCCACATGAGACTCATAGACAACGGCCATGGCATCCCCCATAGCAAGAGCAACTGTTGAACTTGTAGTTGGAGCAAGGTCGTTAATACAAGCTTCCTTTTCAATGGAGCAATCAAAAAGAATATCTGTGTATTTTGAAATTTCACCATTGGTATTTCCAAGTAAACCGACACGATGTGTTCTTGGAATTGAGATAAATGGAATTATTTTTAAAATCTCTCCAGTATTACCAGACTTTGAAATAAAAACGATTCCATCTTTATCACTTACTCGCCCTAGATCACCATGAAGTGCTTCTGTTGGATGAAGAAAGATAGAAGTAAGTCCAAGTGAAGAAAATGTTGAAGCTAGCTTTTCACCAATCAGACCAGATTTACCAACTCCACAAAAAACCAATTGCCCACCACTCTTTTGCAGCGAATCATAAAGTGAGAGCAGTTTTTCTGCACTATCTTCATCAATAAGATCTTTCACTCTAAGAATTGAGCTTGCCTCACTTTCGAGAACACTTTTCATTTGCAATGCTACTTTTGATGAATTTTGGGCCACTTTATACCTCTTGGAAAAAAGCCGAAGTTTAAGGTAGAATATCTTTACTAACATTAAAATAACATACTTTTAAAACTATGAAAAATATTAGAAATACCTTTATCTTGATCTTTCTTTTACTACTTAATGGATGTTCATCATATGAACAATTTGAGCAAATTGCTGAAGAGGCAGAAATACCGACTAAAATGTTTAAAGCAACATACAACCAGACTTGGCAAGCAGTTCTAGAGATCATGCAAAAATATGATCTAAAGATCAAGAACCAAGAAGCTGGTGTTGTTAAGACAAGATGGATAGACAATACGAATCAGCTAAATTTCAATGAAGCATTTGGTTCACAAGATATGGTTAAAGCTGCTCGTTTCAAGCTTATTATTAATGTTATCAAAGGCTTTAGAGGAAGCCGTGAAGTTTCAAAGGTCTCAGTCTTTAAAAGACAAATGATTGAAAAAGACTTCCTACAAGGCTGGAAAGTTGTCAGAACCGATAGCATTCTAGAAAATACAATCCTCTATCGTGTTCAGCGTATTCTCAAACGAGAGCAAATGATCAAGCAGATTGAAGATCAAAAAGCGAAAGAAGAGCTAAATTCTTTTAATTAGATTTTTTACCTATAATCACATTCCAAATTCGAACTTTTTCCACAGAAAAAATATTAAGGTTGAACTCATTTAGGGACCTCTCTATTTCTTCGATATTTCGCAAATAGATAACATCCTCAATGACATTCTCATCTTTATATCCAGTAATCTTATTTCCATTTTGTGTATATTTTGAATAACTTGTCGTCCACTCTTTTGAACTATTGGCATCTGGTAGAACAAGTAGAAACTCTCCACCACTTTTTAACACTCTACTAAGTTCTTTATGTGCTTGTGATATATTTTCTACTAAATGCCATACAGCTAGAGCAAGAACTCCTTGAAAGCATTGATCCTTAAAAGGAAGATCATATAAATTCCCCTTAATGAAATTATGATCAGGATAATTTATCTTGGCTTTGTTTAATAAATGATCAGAGGGCTCTACACCAATATAAGAAATATTAGTATTTCTAATCTTCCCACTCAAAACCCCCTGGCCACAACCAATATCAAGAAGGTTTTCGACATTTGCATTTCGAAGCCAATCATTTATTTTCGGATAAATGTCATTATCTCTTTGAGATTTATCACTAGATTCTATTAACGAAATCCAATTTTTCGCAGATATTTCGTCGAAGTTTTTATCATCCATAAATATGTATTAAATAGTAGTTTTAGTCAGGTTATGTGCATTCCAAAATCGCTTAATTACGCGAATATCGTCTTTAGGTGCCTTTTTCTTTGTGATTTTAGCTAGTGCATAATTCATATCAAGAACAATATCTTTGTACTTTTCTTTTTGCATCATTGAAAGAAGCGGCTTTGTCGCCTTTTCAAACCTAAGATCACCAACAGTTCTGATAATTT
>CAWUIU010000523.1:0-2047 GCA_963922285.1 uncultured Oligoflexia bacterium
ATTGTGCCTTCTTTGGCCAGTAGTCGAAACTCAACATGATCCCCACATAGAGGATTAGACATTTTCCCCAAGGCATTAAACTCCTCGGGGAAGACACCATTCTTTGGCGACTTTGAATGATTAAGAACAAACTTCTTAACTTCTTCGTCGTTCATATATTAACTAAGGCGAAAAGGTAATTCTCTCAGTCTTTTTCCAGTTGCATCAGCAATTGCATTTGCCAGTGCTGGAAAAACAACAGGAGTACCTGGCTCACCGACTCCAGTCGGGGCCTCATCACTTTCAACAATGCCAACTTCAATTTCTGGCATTTCAGAGTAATAGAGAATTTCATACTCACCAAAATTATATGCAGTTGGAGCGCCATTTTCGATAACAAGGTTCTCTTTTAGAGCAGCAGAAAGACCAAAGCCTATTCCTCCTTCCATTTGCGTTTTAATAATGTCAGGGTTAACTGCAACTCCACAATCGACTGCGCAGTAGATCTTATCAACCTTAATATTATTATCTTTTACTGTCACCTCGACAACTTGAGCAACATAAGTGTTGAATGAGAAGTGAACAGCGATTCCAAAACCTTTGTTCTTATCTCTCTTACGCTTTTTCCAATTAGACATTTCAGCAACTTTTTCAAGAACACCTTTATGTCTCTTCATATCTCCAAGTCGTTCCATTCGATAATCAAGTGGATCCTTACCTTCAAGACCTGCAAGCTCATCAATAATTGTCTCCATTGCAAATGCAGTATGCGTATGACCAACTGAACGCCACCATAGAACTTTTACATCTTGAGTTGGCGAATGAAGCTCAACTGAAACGTTTGGAACCCCATAGATCATTTTATCAACACCTTCTACAGATGTATGATCAACACCGTCTTTAATCAAGCCAGCAAAAGCTGTTCCGGCCACAACTGACTGACCAACTACTTTATGATCCCACGCCATGGCCTTATTATTTTCATCAAGACCAACTTTTACATTGTGAACATAAATCGGTCGGTAGTATCCACCACGGATATCATCTTCTTTTGTTCTAATGAGATGAATTGGTCGCTTAAGACCTTTTGCTCTCTTTAGGATCTCAGCTGTTTCGACAACAAAGTCAGAAACTGGATTAGCTCTTCTTCCAAAACTTCCTCCAGCAATTGTCGTATTGATTTTTACTTTCTTAGGATCAAGCCCAAGAGTCTTAGCTGTAAAGTTATGATCAAGAGTTGGAATTTGGGAACCTGTCCACACATCAACTCCACCCTCTTTATTATATTCCATTGTACAATTGAGGGATTCAAGTGGAGCATGGGCAAGATATGGAACGACATAAGTCGCATCAATGGTCTTCGATGCTTTTTTCATCTCAGATTTTACATCCTTTCCAAGTTTTTGCACTTTTGCACCTGGTTTATTAATAAGCTTCTTATAATCAGAAACGATTTCCTTAGAAGACTTCTTCATGGCCTTTGATTCATTCCACTTAACTTCAAGAGCATCACGCCCTTTAATCGCACTCCAATAATCATTGGCAACGACAGCAATACCTGTAGGAATCTGATATACGCCAACAACACCTTTAATTGCTCTTGCCTTCTTATCATTGAAAGATCTCACTGTTGCACCAAAACGATCAGGTCTTGCTACAACTGCTGTCGCCCTATTTGGTCTTCGAACATCCATTGAGAACATAGCACTACCATCTGTTTTACTACGCCCATCAATTCTTGAACCTTCTTTTCCTAGAACTTTAAAATCTTTCTTTTCTTTTAACTTAACTTTCTTTGGCATTGGTAGAGTTTTTGCGATATCGACAAGTTCTCCATAATCGATACTCTTTCGACTCTTCCAGTTAATAACCTGTCCATTTTCGGCTTTTAAATGGCCTACAGGAGTCTTCCATTTTTTTGCAGCAGCATGAATAAGAAGCTCTCTTGCTGTGGCACCTGCATTTCTTAGCTGCATCCATGAATTAGCAATGGCCGTACTTCCACCTGTTCCCTGAGTTGGTCCCCAAAAAAGGTTGTTATATAACTTCGCATTTGCCGGTGCATTTG
>CAWUIU010000524.1:0-2038 GCA_963922285.1 uncultured Oligoflexia bacterium
AAAATTGAAATCGATTTCACGTATCGAAAAGATGGTCCAAATGGTGAAATTAAATCATATCCGCAAAAAGGTACGATCTATAATAAGAAAACGAATGCACATTGGAAGATCAAAATTCCTTGGATTCCGTTTAAATTTGATTATCTCGTTATCGACAAAGCTTCCGACTATTCATGGGTTGTTGTTGGTGTCCCAAACAAGAGTTATGTTTGGATTATGTCTCGAAAACCAACATTAGCTAAAGAAAGAATGGTAAAGATTAGAGCTCGCCTCAAGGCTCATGGCTATGACATCACGAAGCTTCAAAAGGTACCACAAATCTGGGACTAATTTGCTTTACTTAAATAGCAAATATTAAAATCTAGGTAACAACCAAAACGGCCAAAGTATGTTGACTTTCTAAAGTTAGAATAGATTCCGTGATAGAGTGCTTCATCTTCCGAAGACACATCAAATTCTCTGACAACTGAGACTTCAAGAATTTCCTTATCACGAGGTGAAACATGTGTCTCACAGGCCATAACCTTAGAGCGGCTACTATTTTTCACAAGACTACTCTTATTAAGACAATTTGCGATTGTCTTATTTAAAATATTTTCAGCTTTACGAACTTTTTCAATGTACTCTAATCGATAAGCTTCAAGAATTAACTCTTTCGCTTGTGCTATTTCTTTACTATCACTGCTACTCGCTCGTAAAAGCGGATTTAATTTGACTATTTCAGGCATTGAAATATCTGAATTAGCAAAGATTTGTTGATCAGCTTTCTTAAGGGAGGAACTATAGGTTATAAAATTTATAAATAAACTTAGGAAAATTACTCTCATAATCGTTTTCTCACTTCTATTATGGACTATATACTACCAAAAAAGAGCTTCACTAAATTAAGAATAGGAGTTATTTATGTAGTGTCTAAGCTTTTGACACTTCGATGTAAGCACTATCTAACAAAAGTTCTAACTTCTCATGTTGTTCTGAATCTTCTTTTTTACCAGGAATAAGATAGGGGTCTCTAATCTTTCGATCAAACCAAAACTTACCATTTGGCATATCATAACCATTTGCACAAAGAAAAAATAGTGTATCGGACCCTTGTTTTTGATCACGCAATCGGTTCTTCGTGAACTTCCAAAACCTAGGCAATGAAACCTCAAGACCAGGTGTATCAACCCAACCTGGATGCGAACACGAAAAATGGTAGTCAGGATATTTTAAAGATAATTCGCGTGAAAGAATAACCTGTGCTCTCTTAGCAATAGCATAAGATTCAACTTTATCATATTTTCGACTCTCCCATTTTAAATCATCTAGAACTAGTTTTACAGGATACATTCCACCTGAAGAATTTATAGTGATGATAGGTTGGTCGCCAAATCGCTTTCGTTCAATCATTGCTCTAATTAAAATATAGTGACCTACGACCTGTGAGGCAAATATAGAATCATAGGAGTCATTGATAATTTCTAAATCATTTGGCATGCCACCAGCATTACAGACAAGACAGTCAATTTTCTGAATATTCTTTGCAAGCTCAATAACATCAAAAAAGTTTGCTAAGTCATTTTTAACAAATTTAATATTATGATTATTATCAAAGCGATCATTGAAACGATTCTCACAACGTCCCGTCACAATAACATTTGCGCCATTTTCTATAAGACGCTCTGCAAGCGCAGCACCAATCCCTGATGTTCCACCTGTGATAAGAATTCTTTTCCCAATTAGCCGATCTTTTGAGATTGGGTCAAAATCTTTCTCATGCCTTAAGAAGCCACTCTTATCAAATGAAAAATAAATTGAAGCATCTAATATTTTATCAAGCACGTTTACTCTCCCAATTGCGCTTTCGAACACTTATAATCACTGCATTGAAAAACATTACAAACACTAAACCATATATATGGGTTAAAATCCACTACTCCATAAAAGTTTTAATTTGACTTTTCTTAGGCGAAAATCTGCAGACATATACAGAAACATTATCTAAAATATCAGACTCACACCACTTCTTCTTATGACAACGGAAGCTGTCGATAAC
>CAWUIU010000525.1:0-2029 GCA_963922285.1 uncultured Oligoflexia bacterium
TTCGTTTTTTCAGTATGATGAATCGCAAAGAGAGGAAAATTAGCGCTAAGAGCGAGAAGCGGACATCAAGATCGTGTTTGCTTTGGACTTAATTTGAGTTAGTCTGGCTCTTTGAAATGTCCTATTGGCGAGTTGCTTTGATACAGTGAATTAAACCTTTTCTTTATCTTTCGATATAATCAAAAAGCGGTGTTGATGAAAATAATATTGATATTTTACTTCATCTCGATAATCTTAGTAAGATTCGTGACATTTCTTATTTTGCAATAGTTTAATTTCTAAATAAAAATAAACTCCAAGGATTAGATGGGAATCATTATAAAATGTTTAATTTATTGAAAAAACTAATTAAGAAAGAATCAAAAAAAATAAATGAAGATGCGATAAAAAATAGACATTCGCCAGAGGAAAACCCTAAGGATTTTGTAAATGAGAAGTCAAACACTCATGATGGCAGCAATGTTACGACCATAGAAAGTGAAACTGAAATTTTTAATAAGGGTTCAATTTGTGCATCACAAGATGAAAAGGTAATTTGTGAAAAGCCCTCTGACTTAAACTCTGGAAATGTAAAGAAACCTATAATGGAAATAAAGTTAGAAGATGAAATTAGAGAATGCTTTAGAAAAGATTACATTGAAGATGAAACTTTTTTGGAACTTTTTCCGATTGAAATTCGCCCTTTAATTCATAAGGGTATTTTGTCGTGTTATGAAAGTAGCCTTAGTGCTCGTGCGAATGAGAATTGTCAAGAAAATACCTCTCGTATTTTTTCATGGTTATACAGTCTCTACGCAGATCTATGGCTTCATGAATATGGTTATGCTGAAAAATTAGCTTTAAAGCAACACCAATTGTGCTATTTTGACGAATATGGTGACTATTGCATGGACGAATGGCATAAAGAGTTAAGTACATTTATAAATAAAAGAAAACTTAATTTTGAAAGATATATAAGAGAAAAAATCCCATTAAAATATCAACAATATGCCAAAGATACAGATAACGATTTTCATATATTCCCCGAAAAAGACGATGATCTTTTTACAATTGAAGATCATATGACTGATGGAATAACTTTATCTAGTGTTTTTGGATATTACACAGAAAGATTAAATAATCAGAATTCGGAGATTGATCTAGATCTTATCAATGACCCTTATGAGTATGAAAAAGCTATTTCAAACAAGTTTTCTGCATTGGACTGGGACAGTTATCCTACATCAGGCTCTGGTGACCAAGGGGCAGATGTTATTGCCAAGAAAGGGGATTATGTTTTAGTAATACAATGTAAACTCTACTCTTCATCTATTGGTAACAAAGCTGTACAAGAGGTTGCTGCTGCTAAAGGATATTACAATGGTAACATAGCTGTCGTAATAAGTAATAATGAGTACACCAAATCTGCCAAACAGTTGGCAGATAGCCTTTCTGTAATTTTACTGCACCATCATCAAATAGACAGCTTCGACTCGATGCTATTCAACGAAGATGATTAAATTGATTTTTTATCCAAATTGCTAGTGCCTAGAGATTGGATAACTGCTTGATGCACTGCGTTTTTGTGGAGATTGTCACTTATTTCGAGAGCGTTTTTAATATTAGTCGACTTCTTAGAGCTAGAAACTGACATCAGATAGTCAGATTTTCTGTTTAAGTATGCTGGTAGTAATTGCTTGCTCATTCAACCTAATGTGGTTCAATTGCGGTAACATACCTATACCCAGAAGTGCTTTGATGCGGCTGACCATGAAGTTGAGTCTCACGCTTGACTTTCTTCGGTTATTGTCTCAGTACAAAAGGAACATGTTTCGAAGTCATTGACCAACCCTACATTAAGGACAATAAGTGCAAGCCTCAAATGAACAAGATATCCGACTTTCAGTTTACGCAGGTAATAACCACAAACCCTTAAAGCATTCAATGCCCGAAAGTGACATTGAAAGTATACTCGATTCTCACACTAGGCTTCTTAAAGGTAACCGTTCACCAGGGCCCTATTGACAGGCAGCTTTAAAGTCGTTGAGCA
>CAWUIU010000526.1:0-2012 GCA_963922285.1 uncultured Oligoflexia bacterium
TTATCGACGGCATATTTTAATGCTTGGATAGTTGAATCGAGATTCTCTTTCCCACTAGCACTTCGATTATAATACTTTAAAGATAGTAATTTAACTTTAGGGAAGACACTCTTAATGATTCCAGAAACATGAGTACCATGGCCATGAGAATCATATGGCTTCGTCTTGATTTTCTTACCTTTAGAGAAATCAATTCCGTAATTCGTGCTATTTGCTGATCCATTTAGAATATGCAGGTTGTCCTTTAAGAAAGGATGGTTTGGATCAATCCCTGTATCGATCACGGCAACGACAACTTCTCTTTTGTGCTCGAACTTCTTCCAAGCATTAAGTAGGTTGATTGAGGATGTTTTGTTACTTGGAGTAACGCCCCAACTTGCATACCTTGATTCAAGGATACTCTCTTGTGAAAGAAGAGATTTTGAATTGTACTTTTCTTTAGTGATCTTGTTTTTAAGATCTTGTAAATTAAGGACATTTTTACTTGTCGTGTCCTTAGCACTAGAACTTATACTGACCATCAAAGCAGAAATTATAACTAAATTTCTGATTAGATAATTTCGTCTCAAAGCTTACTCCCATCATAAATATTAAACTTAAACTACTAACACATCACACACTGATACTAGAGCAAGACTATTGCCAAAAAAACGATATGATATCAGATACTTAGATGTAGGAATGAACATAGAAAGTGCATAATTTTTGAGAAGGTGTCTATTTTGTTAACAAATAAACACGAGTAACCGTCAAATAAGTGAGCAATGAAGATCAAACAATAGAATTAAAATATTATTCTTTAGTAAAATTAAGTGTGACGTATTTTGACATGTTTATACGTGGTGATTCAATGTTATTTAATAGGTTAAGGTATTGAAGATAAAGAATTATTAAGGAATACCGATGTTTGGTAGTAGAATGTGATTGTGAGGATTATAAGATGAGAAATAGAAAGTATGTCCTTTATATAGAGGACGAAAAAGAAATTGCTCAGATGATTAAGGATGAGCTAGAGGAATTAAGTGTAAACGTATTAACAAGCGATACATATAATGATGCTTATAGTAAGGCCTCAAATCAAAAGTTTGATATCATAATTGCAGATATTCATCTCAGAAGAGGAACTGGAGATCAAGTTATTTAAATGATCAAAACAACCCCTTCTCATATTAACTTTTATACTCCAATAATTGTTGCGAGTGCTAAAATTACTCATACTGTCGTAAGAAGAATTGGCGAGCATATATCTCACGCTTTTGTAAAACCATTCAATATGAAAGAGCTCATTACTAAAGTTCAATCAATGCTTAAGTAAGTGTCTAGAGTTAATACAGCAAAATAATATTTTCACTAATTTAATTTTCAAATGATTTGAGTGTTAAATTCAACATTATGAGCGGAATTACCTATTACATATTCTCTACTTTTATCTTTGTGATAAGTGCGCACTCATCTTTACTGATAGAGAACTTTATAAAGATGGTTGGACAAATAATGAAGTTTATCATTCAAATCCTTTTAATTGTATCCATTGGTTTTTCTTCTTTTGGTGAGAGTCATTCTGGAAATGCATCTGTTGTTTTAAAACAGCTTTCAATGAAATATGTAGTTGATCTTATAGAAGCTGGTCATACGAAAGTGGGTGACCTTGATTTAAATGACTTAAAATCCGATCTTGAAGCGGTAACTTGGTTAAGCAATGATCTTGTATTCTTTATGGGAAGCGACGGAAAAAGAACTTCGTCAATCTATGTTACGAGTCAGAAGAAAGTCATCGTTAATACTTTAGCTTTACAAAAGCTTGCTGGCTCAGATGTCAATTTCTATCCATGGGCACTACATGAAGCGCTAGGTGCAGCTGGCTATAAAGACGAAAATTATGAAATTACATCGACGATTGAGTTCATGGCAAAACTTCTTGAAGATGAAGCTGTTGACTTTGGTAAGGCAAAGAAAGTTGGCGTGGATATCTTTAATCAATATAAAGGAAAAAGACCTGGTGATGTTGTGTA
>CAWUIU010000527.1:0-1992 GCA_963922285.1 uncultured Oligoflexia bacterium
GTCGAAAGAGCTGCGTGCTAACTCGACTCTCCAGACAAAGAAAATATTCAATAGAATTTACATTCATAGCTATTTCGGCTAATCCCGTAAATGCCTCTAAATTGCTCATTCCTATCAGAATCATCAAAAGTTTCAAGATTGATACTAATATCTAGATCATGAGAATTTTCAAGTAATGTGTACATTGTTAAATATCCCACTCTTGAATAAAACCCAAACACACTTATAAGACCACTAAATTTTTCACCACCAAGAGAGGTCCCTTCGACTTTATAAATGTATTGATTCAAAGGACTAATATATGGATCATCCTCAACAATCTCCTTAATCTGTAAGCTAAAAGTCATATCATAACTTGAACACTCTATATTAGAACCTTCATGCATGTAATTAATATTTGCCAAACTTTTTAATGTTAACATTGCTATAATTAATATTTTTTTCATTTCATCTCCTACTCTACAAAGTTACACTGATAAATTAAGTTTTGATTATTATATGAACCAACGAACTCATCACTGCGGTCCGTATAGACATAATGCTTGTAATCTAACTCAAAACTGATATTCTGATTCATTTCTAATGACTTAATTGTGAAGACTGGACCAAATCGATACCAATTTTCATTAATAACCACCTCTCCACTAAATTCTTGTCCTTGTATTCTTGGTCCAAATTTTGTTAATCCCTTTACTTTGAAACAGCTCTCATCTAAACCGATACTAATTGCTTCTTGAATCTCTAAATGAAAAGCGAATAAGCCATCATTACAAGTTGCCTTTTTGTTTTCAAAATCTTCAAATTTCATAATATTTGTATCGAAACCAAAACTATAAAATGACACTAACCCAACTATAATTTTTTTCATAACCACTTCCTTACTTACAATTATAAGATTTATTATTTATAAAGATCGACACACTCTCTTGATCAAAACTATCTTTAATACTAATACTAATTTTCAGTGAATTAGATTGATCAAATGTCGAATAATTTTCTGCAAATCCATCTATCAAAGGTGTATCACCACCTCTCACTTTAAGACTTTGATGATTTCCCTTAAAGGATAAAGATAGAGAATAAATTCCATAGGTACTTGTAATCCTTCTAATCTGATTTACTAGTGCAAATGTAGCTTCCTCTTTCTCGTTACTTATGCAGAAAAACCTATCTCCTAAATATCTCGACCTAGCAAGTACAGCACTACTAAATGTTATTAAAGTTAATAATAGTATAGATCTCATATGACCTCCTCGTTGAAAGGAAATCTATTAACTTTTCACAAATTAGTAAAATCAATTGTTTTTATATTATTATTGGTTTATCTTATAGACATGGTCATTAACTCAAACTATCTCAATGCATTTATAACACTCGTTTCTGAAGGTAGTTTCACTAATGCAGCAAAGGCCCTAGGGATTTCACAACCGGCTCTAAGTCAAAGAATACAATCCTTAGAAGCTGATCTTGAAGCAACACTTATCATCAGAGAAAAGAGCGGCTTAATACTGACTGATGCTGGTCAGAGAGTTTTAAAATATGGTCACACAATCGGAAACCTTGAAGACGAACTTCTAAACAACTTAGAGAGCGATGAGAATGAGCTTAAAGGCCAAATTCGAATCGCTGGTTTCTCGTCTGTCATGCGCTCAATAATTTTACCAAAGATAGCAAAATCTCTTAGACAATATCCAAATCTCTCACTACAAATGTATACTGATGAGCTCGAAAGCTTAGGAAAATATCTCTTTACCTCAAAAGTAGATTTCCTGATTTTCAACAAGCCAATAGACAGAGACGGATTCACCAGTATTCAAATCGGTCTCGAAGAAAATGTCCTCGTTAAGCATAAAAGTTTAAAACTAACAGATACCTATCTTGATCACGATGAAAATGACATCACAACAAGATCCTATTTTCGACTTGCGAAGCTTAAGCAGCCTCAAAAGTTTTGCTATCTTGATGATGTTTATGGTCTTGTTGATGGTATAA
>CAWUIU010000528.1:0-1985 GCA_963922285.1 uncultured Oligoflexia bacterium
ACTATGTCCACCTTGAATATTCATGTTATGAGTTATTTTTACAGAGTTATTCGCTTTATCGAATGAGCTATTTAGACTTGGAACTGATGACATTCTGAAATCGACATCGTGATTCCCAGGAACTAGTACTAAAGAATTTAAATTATTTTGAAGTGACGTAGCTTCCAAGAGCTTCCTCAACTCCACTTTTGCTATCTCATATTCCTCTAACTTACCGCTAAAGGCTATGTCGCCGCTGATAACCATGATGTCTGGATCGTATCGATTATCTTTTAGGAAGTCTCCGATCTGTTGTTCTAATAATATTGACCAGTCATCAGTTCCGGGATCACCATATTGTGGATCTGAAATATGCAGTAATGTTATTTCTTTACTATGCTCCTTTTCTAATAACTCTTTTGGTTGGATTAAAGCTCGCAATATTTCTGAAAAAGTATTTGCAGACGATTGATTTATTTCCCCTTCTTCCACTCCAATAGTAAGTAATCGCATATCAAAAACTTGAATAATGTTACTTTCTGGATGGGACCACCGTCCTTCTTGTAACTTTTTCGTTGTGAAAGACTCTTTGAAAGCCGTAGACGTTAGAGCTATCGGTGCGCGCTCCCCGATTGTTTGTAGAGCTTTCTCGTATGTAAGTTTCCATAGGTCTAAGTTGATATCTAATAAAACTACGTCAAATGACTCTATGGCAGCGGCAAAGAAGTCATCTACGGTTGAACAATATGTTACTGAGAAATCAGGTGCACTTAAAAACGATTCAAATAACTCCTTATGCGCTTTGAGGTTATCATCGACAACTAGCACTTTTTTTTGAGATGTCATACTTATATTCCTTCCAGTCCGTGTACTAACCTTAATTTGATAGATACTATAAAGTGTTCGTTATCGCACTCTATTGACGCCTCACCACCTATATCTCGTATTGTACTTAATGTTCTTTGAAACTTTGACTTATCCGACGTACGGGATTTAACACTACTTACTGCATTAATAATACTGATTTGATATATACCATCTTCAGGTACAATTTTATGCTCACAAAGAAAGTGAGCTTCATCCAATTCGGGTTCGGATAATTCAAAATCATGTTTTTTCAAATATTCATCAACGCAAAGAAGTTTTCCTTTACTGTGCTTAGTAATATTTCCAAAAATGGCTTTTAGAGTGAATAGAACGTTAACGTCGTAATAGCAATAAAGCTCTTGGTATTCATTCGATATGCACCACTTTTTAACTTGGGTTAAGTTCGATTTACTAACAACCTGTTGAAACTTTATTTCCTCGCCAAAAGTATCCTTCATATCAGTAAAAATCTGTTTGAAATAATCGCGAGTAGTGTTTAGCAAGCCTCTTTCAAACAACACCTTAGGTATAGGGGGGATTTTAACAAAGCAAATAGTGTGCAATTCAAATAATTTGTTTTGCAGTTCCTTTAAAGAACCAACTAATTCATTAATTCTTGGTTTTTGGCCGAATTCACGTGACTTCAATATTTTACTTTGGTCATGATGTTGCGCTTGGCATTTTATGAGAATTTTTTCGGCTTCTTTACTAATCTCAATGTACTTTTCTCTATCAATAACTAGCGATTCAATAATTCTTTCTCTTAAAAAGCAATCTAGAAAACTGAGAGATATGTCTAATTCATCGATCAAATTTTTATAGGTGACAGGTTGATTGACTATCTGGGCTATTATTGACGTATGATGCTTGCCTCTTTCGTCCATTGATTCTTTGTGAAATCTCCAAAGCCAACTCATAAGGTTTTCAGGACGATAAAGTGCGCTTACTGCACGATTCAACTCATTAGAATAATTCCAATTTGTCGGGTTAAAGCCGAGTCTGTATGCATAAGCGAGTAGGATCTTTATATCTCTTGACGCCCAGTTGAAAATCTGTCCGTTATTAACAGCTTTGAGCCATTGTGATAAAACTTCAAAAAGCTCATCTCGTGAAAGGAGAAAAAGACATAAGACAGCTAG
>CAWUIU010000529.1:0-1978 GCA_963922285.1 uncultured Oligoflexia bacterium
TTATATATTTTTTCAAATAACCTCTCTAGTACTAGTTCATGATTATTCACTCGATGACCATATTTTTTTACTGACTTTTTAGCAAGTAGTCCAAAGGCTGGAATCCTTAAAACTTCGGCTCCAAGGATCAGTCGAGTGCTTGCATCAACTGCTAGAGAAATAGAAAGAGGCTTCATTTTTGTGTGCTCATAAGAGATCATATCGTCAAATTGAAGTTCTTTTTCTTTTTTACCATCATTATTTTTGAATCATCTTTTCTAAAATAAAATCCATCTTTAATGAAGAAATTGGGATTTTTACATTCTAAATTTGGGCAGTTTATTTCCATGCACTAGTAAGTGCAAAGTTAGGGAGAAAAGAAACGATCTAAATCATCAATAATACTGAGATAGAAAATACTTTATTTCAAAAAGTGAAATTTAGACATGAAGTTTTAGCCCCAGTAAGCTGAGCCAGTTTTTAATCACTAAATGAAACATCACCACGATCATCGATAATAACTCCATTTAAAGGACTTGAGAGTATTACTTCAAAGGACTCTACACCTTCTGTAGCTCCATCATCAATAAGCGCTACAGATATTGTTTTTGAGGTCTCTCCTGCACTGAATGTTATTGTTCCTGAATCAGAAGTGTAATCACTTGGTGCTGTTGCAGTTCCATCACTTGTCGTCCAATTAACGTCTACATCGATGGTTGTTGGAGCATTTAAGGAGACGGTAATGTCAACATGACCCATGGATTCACTGTTACCCAAAACAGAGTCACTAATAGTTATTTCTGGAATGAAAAGGTTTTCTTGAAAAGGTGAATTTAGCCCTCTTATATCGATAAAGTTTATCACTCCTTTGTCGGTTCCTATAATTGCTAAGTTTTCATCAGTATTAACATCTATTCCGTAGGCTTCATAACTTCCTAGTTCTGAAAGAACTGTTTGCGAGATTAATTTAGGATAAGATATATTAGTTATGTCATATACATCAAGACGATTATTACTTGAGATAGCATAAATAAAATCTTTGTCATTATGCTTTACAAATTTTGAGACTCTATAGATTCCACTTACGGACTTTTCTCTTTTTGTTATAACAGGTGATCCGCTTGAAGAGTCAATAAACGCTACAAATTGACCCATTAAAACATGCTTAGTCCCATCTTCAGAACTTGCTGAAGTCCAAATATTGTTAGTGCTACCATTTGCATTTCTAATAAGTCCACCACCGACACTAGATGTACTACCATCAGCTAACTCCATGACATTAATGTTTGCAGTTGAGCTTGAGTATCTTTGAGCTAGAACGAGATCATCATTTAAAAGAAATAATGCAGTATTATTTGAGCTCATTGAAGTGTGCTTGGCAAGTTCTGTAAAATTGTGGCTTAATTCATTTAATTCGACATGAAACCATCCACTATAAACAGAAAAATATACTTGTGTTGTAATCCCATTAGTTACTGCATGCTGAATTTGTCTTGCATATGTGCCTCCTGAAGCAGAAAACTGTGCGACATTTATTTCCCATGATGTAGGGTCTTCAGGTGTTGAACCAAGATCATACCGTAATAATCTATTTGCTCCATTTGCTGATACTAATAACTTAGAGTAATTGTCGTACAGCTTAAGATTACGACAAGAGCCCTCAAGTTGAAGCCGAGCGGAAGTGTTATTTACCTCGGATATTATATGTAAATTATCAATATCAGAAAATGATATTAAGGTTAAGCATTCCGCTGCAGAAGTTGAGCCCGCATAAATTATTTTTCTATCCCAATCTACTTCTACACTCATAAATGCTTTAGAAGTATCTTCAAAGCGTGCGATGTAATAATCATAGTCTTTAGGTTGGTTATCAGATGGATTATTATTATTTTGACTTTCTTGATTAATTTTAACAAGATCAAGTATTACTTTTGATTCACAAGAGCATAAGTTAATAGTTATCAAAAAAAGATAAATAATTTTCATAGTTACTATCTTA
>CAWUIU010000530.1:0-1977 GCA_963922285.1 uncultured Oligoflexia bacterium
CTTTTTGATTGGAACAAAGAAGTGCTCCTTGATAGTTTCATGAGCTCGGTGAGATTGAACAAATTCGATGAATTCTTTAATTCTACCGGTTGGTTTGATTTTCGTTATTATATTTAATTCTCTTGATAACTCATAGGTTCCTTTTTCAACCTTATTCACACTAGGTTGATCCCCATTTAAGGAAATCATCTGAATCGGTACACCGATGGAGCTGTTATATTCGGCAGCACCTATTGATACATAGCCAATTGAGTATGGGTTTGTACTAATAGACTTTATTCCTTGTTCGTTATCACCAATAATTATACTTGGCCTGATATTCGAATTTTTAAGTTTAAAGAACTTTAGAAAGAGTTCCAGAGTGGAGCGACCTTCAGATTTGTGAACGACTACTATTTTGGCGTCCTTTCCCCCCAATTCTTTCCAATTTGTGATTTTGCCACTGTAGATTTCTTTAATCTGCTCTTTTGTTATATTTTTAACAGAGTTACTTTTATGGGTTATGATCGCGAGACCATCTTTGGCCATAACAAAACTACTTAAATCACTTTCCGAACTTTTAAGAGCGCGAGAAACCATTCCAATATTTGATATATTTTTTCGAATATCTGCAATCCCTCTGGAAGAACCACCGGTTTGTACATCAATTCGAATATTTTGATGATTTCTTTCAAATATCTTGGCAAGATCAGAAATGACTGGTGCTAGTGTGGATGAACCAGTAATTATAATTCTTTCTTTAGCGATGCAATAATATGAAAGAAAAATACTTATAATGGGTAATGTAAAAAATTTCACTCGAACCTCTTCGTTATTTTAACTAAGTGCTCCGATTTCAAAATTAATGACAATTTTTTTTAATTTTTATCATTTCAGAGATTTCTATCGTTCCTATCGGTCTTCGCCGATTGTATTCGGTTTAAGTAAGTTATTGATATTATATAAGACGATCTGTTCATATTTAGAGAAAGCCTGAAGAGAGTGTTTCTATGCTTGTGTGAAATGAAAGCGATGAAGATGAGATAGCACATTAAGTCTTTCCCTTTTTACTCATCTCGTTCGTAAAAAAAATGTAATAAAAAAGGCAGACTCGGTCCGCCTTTTCTATTCTCTCTAGAACGTTCTTATCGGTTATTGAAGAGCGAGTTCACTGATTTTCCATCCATAGCACGAACATGAAGTAGAACTTTATCTTTGTTTAGATTTTTAGGTACTTCAAGTTCATATTCAAAAGGAATCATTTTCATAGGACAAAAGTTGCTAATCTGTTTCATCTGGGGGAGTACAGAGTAGACATCTTTTTTATTGTCCTTAAATTCAATCTTGTCGAGTACAAAACAATCGCTCGGGTTGTATCCTTTAAGCTTTACGATTCTTGAGCCATCATCTTTTTCAACGTAGCTTACATTTGCATAAACATTGTCATCAATGGCACCAGAAATACTTTCTTCTACTTTGATAGAACCTTCTTTTTTCCAAGGAGATTCTCCGTTCACTAGAATTTTATAATTTCCTTTGTCGACGACTCCTATTTCTACCTTTTGTAAGAGAGGGACAATCATCTCAGCACATGCAATGTCCTCGTTGTCATTTAAAAGTGCTTCAACTTTGATGTTGATTACATTTTTTTCTATCTCAACAGAGTGTGACGGAGATTTATAGCAAAGGTTTGGTAAAAATCCTTCTAGTATAACTTCCACATTATCATTAGAGTCGAACCCTTCTGGACTGTAGATATGAGAAATAGGAACGATCCTCTTTATTGGCGCAGCTATTGAAAAAGATCCGATTAGTAAAAATACAATAAGTTTATTCATTAATTTCATGTTTGCCTCCATGTCTTTTGTGTCTCGATGTTAGTACTCCTTTAAAGTAATTGAATTTGATCTATGTATTGCTTTTGAAAGTAATTAGTTAGTTATAAATGTGATCCTGATTAGTTTTCTAAATTTTGGATTGTAAGTTAGGAAAAACCGA
>CAWUIU010000531.1:0-1967 GCA_963922285.1 uncultured Oligoflexia bacterium
AGGCTTGTCAGTTTTCTCATCTTCTTGTTTAAAGAAGTTTAGAATAGCCTTGTTTATGTCACTCACATTCAGTACAGCGTTACTTTCTTCGTTTGCAGCCCCTATATCAAGTGTCTCTGTCACATTAGTTTCAGTATCATAAATGACTTGACCGTCTTGATTTGTAGCGTAGTTATCAATTGTTGTAAGACCATCTTTTCCGGCCAATTCACTATTAATAGTGTTTAGATCATCTCTAGAAGCCTCTGCGAAAATATTATTCTCAAGCTCTCTTTTTGCACTTGAAATATTCTGTGAAACATTATCACCATCTGCAACTTGTAAATAACTCGAAACAATATTGTTGAAATGAACAAGTTGAGCAAAGTCTTTTGTTTTCTTTTTAAGATCATTTTCAATATCTTGAAGCTTTGCACCAGCTGTTTCTATTGATATTTCAGGTACCGATATTTTTTGAATGTCTTCGACTAATTTGGCTTGAATTGCATCCATCCGAGTCTTATATCTTGCCTCTACAATTTCCATAATTTCTTTAGGATCTTCTTTGTATCTATCCACAATAGATGTGGCTTCTTCAGTTGTATAACCATCATTTTCAAGTATGGCTATTGCCGCCTGTTGATCTCCATTATCGATGTATGTTGAGAGGAGGTTTGCTCTTTTTTCTGTTTGACGGTTCATGTCAACAATTGCTTTTATTGCTTCTGAGTTATCAGTATTTAAGTATTTTTCACATGCCTTAGCATCGATAATACGTGGCTGACCATTTTCATCCGTATCATAACAATTTCTAAATTCATCGAGCTCTTGTTTGTTTGCCATGGCGAAAGAATGATGATTGTTAACATCGGCTATATCTTTAGATGTTATCGACGTTAGCTTGTCAATCGATCCCTGTTCCTTTGTCCCTTTGTAGAATTGTACACCTATGGCTCTTCCTGTTTTTGGTCCCATTACTTGTGTGTATTTACTCTTAATTTTATCAATTGAATTCAAATTTGTACGAGCACTCTCAACATAATTTGTGACCTCACAAGCTCTTTGCTTTGAATAGGAAATTAAATTTTCGCATTCACTTTCGTTGTCTTTAAAAATGTTAGTTGTACAAAAGCTTTTGATTTTTGAATTTGTAAAATCATCATTTGAATATGGTCTTTCATTACCTTCTTGGTCATATGTTTTAATTGGCATTTGGTAACAAATGTGTTGAATGTTTTGTATACAATGACTCCATTCACTATAGGCCATGTTAGTTGTTTTTCCATTTTTTAATGTATCTGATTTTCCAAGCTTATTGAGATTGTTTTTACGATTTTGAGTAATTTTATCTTTATCAATTAGGGAAAGATAAGTTGATTTGTATTTATCATGTTTTGCATCCACACAGTAACTAGTCATTGTTGCAACAATATTTTTACCTAGTTGAGTTTTTTGAAGATCAAAGAAGATCTCTTGTTCTGCAATTCTATTTGGAGTCTGAATTCCTGATTTCTTCTCTCCATAGAGAGCTTCTTCTAAGCGGGTTGCATAAAATTCTCTTAGAGCATAATATGTTCGGCTTTGATCTCTGGTAAGGCCATCCATTTTACGATACCTGAAGTCATTTCCTTTTTCTTGATCTTCATCTTCTTCAGCTAGATATTCATCAAGTTGTGCTTTCGTTTTATCGTCAAGTGCTTTGATACCTGCACTTGCGTCTCCATCCCATAAGCACTTAATCATCGCATTTGCATCTTTTTCACTTTTAGTTTGTATATCATAACATTGAGTAAAGCGTGATTGCATGTTTTCATCTTGAAAAATAGTTTTCATCTTTTGATTATCTGAAGTGATTCGATTTAAAAAGTATTCTCTTTGCTCTTCAGTAGGAACAGCAGCAATTGAACTGAAATATAAATGGAGAAATATTAAAATCTTTATCATTAACTACCTTATCGTTATCTCGCATTATAATATAAAGTCCAAAA
>CAWUIU010000532.1:0-1946 GCA_963922285.1 uncultured Oligoflexia bacterium
GCGATAGCTGTTTTCTTTGGAATTATTTTTGTCAATATGATCAATCCTGGTGTTGGTGCTGACCTTGGAAATGCTGGACTTGCTGGATTAGATGCAACTAAACAGGGTATGGTAAATGCGAATGCTAGTGGTTTTTCTGCTCTTTTTAAAGCTGTTAGAGACGTAATTATGGGAGCGGTTCCGTCGAATCCAGTGAACGCAATGGCCAGTGGTAATATCCTTCAAGTAATCGTCTTCTCAATCCTTTTTGGTATGGTTGCTCTTTATCTACCAAAGGAAAGTGAGCCAGTTGTAAAAGTTATTAGTGCAATTGAAAAGATGTCATTATTTCTTACTCATGGAATTATGAAGTTTGCTCCAATTGGTATTTTTGTACTAATGTCTGGAGTTCTTGCAAAGTCAGGTTTTGGAGCAATTCAATCTCTTGCTAAGTATATGATTGCAGTTATTTTAGGTCTTCTATGTCACGGTGCATTTTTACTCTTTGTAGCTTCGTGGAAAGCTAAAAAATCTCCAATTTTTATCTTAAGAGGTATTGGGCCAGCAATTATTACGGCTTTTTCAACGGCTTCATCAGCGGCAACTCTACCTATAACTATGGCAAATGTAGAAGAGAATTTAGGGGTTAGAAAAGAGACTGCTAAATTTGTACTACCTCTAGGTGCAACAATCAATATGGATGGGACAGCACTATATGAATCAGTTGCAGCAATCTTTATTGCACAAGCTTATGGAATTGATTTAAGTATTAATCAGCAGCTTATTATTTTCTTAACAGCTTCACTTGCTGCAATTGGTGCAGCAGCAATCCCTGGAGCTGGTCTCATTACAATGAGTATTGTTCTATCTGCAGTAGGGCTTCCAATCGAGGGGATTGGTCTAATATTAGCTGTTGATCGTGTTTTAGATATGTTTAGAACTGCAGTTAATGTATTTGGTGATAGTGTGGGAACAGTTGTTGTTGACTCTATGCTGTCAAGTGAAGATATTAAAGAACAGGTAAGTGATGGTGTAAGTATCTAGATTTAAAGTATAAATTCATTAAATTAGATTGATATAATCTGGAAAAAGGTGAGTCGGTTGACTCACCTTTCTTTTTTGTAAGACAATAGAATAACTAATTTTTTGTCCCAGGGATGGGAGTAAAGTAGTTGAAAGCATAACGGGGAAAATGATTGATGTTGAATAGATTCAATACGGTGATCGTCATCACACTTCTATTAAGCTCATGTGTATCAGTCAAGAAGACTGAGGCACCAGTGGTTGCTGAAGTAGATAATAAAGTACAATTAAATAATTTTTCAGAGCATAAGCGATGGGCTATCGAAGCGAAGGCTCAGGACTTCGATGAAGGTCAGCTTATGGGTAGTGCAAATATTGAAGTACCACATAAACATAATAAGAAGACTTACTTTCTCTATGGAGCTGAGCATTTAAAGCTAGAAAACAACTACTTTGATATTCCTGTTGTTTATAATGCTGCGGTAAAGAAGTGGATAAACTACTTTCTAAATAGAGGTAGAGGCTTCTTTGAAAGATACTCTGCTAGAGCAGGTCGTTATGCACCTGTTCTTAGTAAGATTCTTGACGACCATGGATTACCACAGGACTTGATTTTTCTTGCTATGGCAGAATCTGGTTTTCAATCAAAAGCAAAGTCATGGGCAAAGGCCGTTGGGCCATGGCAGTTCATGCCTTACACTGGAAAAAGATTTGGTTTAAAGATTGACTGGTATATTGATGAGAGACGTGACCCATTTAAAGCAACCGTCGCTGCATCAGAGTACTTAAAGAAACTCTATGAAGAGTTTGAGTCATGGGAGTTAGCAGCTGCGGCTTATAATGCTGGTGAAGGTAAAATGAGTAGGGCGATTAGAAGATATCGTACAGAAAGTTTTTGGAAGATTCGTCGTGGTCGTTATTTAAAAGCAGAAACGAAGAATTAT
>CAWUIU010000533.1:0-1926 GCA_963922285.1 uncultured Oligoflexia bacterium
ATATACATCCTACAGCACTTGTTTCTGAAGGTGCAGAACTTGGAAAAGATGTAACAGTTGGACCATATTCGATAATTGGTCCAAACGTAAAGGTTGGAAACTCAGTAAAAATTGCGTCACACGTTGTTATTGAAGGTCATACAACAGTTGGCGATAATAATGAATTCTACTCTTTTTGCTCAATTGGAGCTAATCCTCAAGATCTCACTTATAATGGAGAACCTACAGAGGTCGTAATTGGGAAAAATAATATATTTAGAGAGTACGTTTCAATTCATAAAGGAACGATGAAAGATAAGAAAGTAACGACAATTAAAGATAATTGTCTCCTCATGGCTCACGTTCATATTGGTCACGATGCAATTGTCGGAAATAACGTTGTTATGGCGAACTCTGTTAACCTCGCTGGACATGTTATTATTGGTGACCGAGTAATTATTGGTGGTGGTACTAATATTTCTCAATTCGTAACCCTAGGGCGTGGCTCTTATTTAGGTGGCGCTTCTGCTGTTGATCGTGATGTTCCTATCTTTTGTACTGCTTATGGTAATCGTGTAAGGCTTAAAGGGATTAATATCATTGGCCTGAGAAGACAAGGCTTTGAAAAGAGTCATATTAGTGAACTTGTTGATTTCTATAGAACTATGGAATCTTCAGTACTTTCTCCAAGAGCTTATGTCGATCATGAAGAATTAATGGAGGAATATAAAGATAATCAACTTGTACAAGAGATGAGAGAAGATATTAAGAGATCAGAAATTGGAATTGCTCCATTTGTGATGAGTTAAAATAAAAGGTGAACGATGGGTAAGTATAATGTAAAGGTTGCTCTAATAGGATACGGACACCTTGGAAAGTGGCATGCGCAAAAAGCTGAAGCTCTCGCTAATCTTGTGGCAATCGTTGATGTTAATGAGTCAAGTTTAAATGCAGCAAAGAATGCACATCCAAATGTAAAAACTGTAACGTCGCTTGATTTAATCGATAACGAAATTGATGCCGTTATCATAGTAAGTCCTACTAAATATCATTTTGATATTTGTTTAGATGCACTGAAAAGAGGCAAACATGTTTTTTGTGAAAAGCCTGTTACTGAAACTTCTAAACAAGCACTCGAACTAAAGAAACTTCTAGAAGACAATAAAAATTTAGTTTTTCAAGTTGGTCACAGTGAAAGATGTCATCAAGCTTGGGAAATTATTTCTGACCAAACAATTGTTAAAAATGCTAGAGCTGTACATATTAAGAGGGTCTCTCCATTTAAAGGTCGTGCTGCAGATGTTTCTGTAGTTGAGGACTTAATGATTCACGACATGGATTTAGCACTTATGTTTTACGGTGAACCAAGTAAGATTGATGCTATTGGTACTGTCTCTGTTACTGATAAAACTGATTATGCAAAAGCTACTTTAACATATGAAGATAGGGAAGTTGTAATAGAGGACTCTCGTTGCGATGTCGAGGTAGAACGAAGTATTCATTTTCGATCAAATGAAGGTGAAATAAAAGTTGATCTATTTAGTAATAAGATTATAACAGCGAAAGGCTTTTTAGATAATGGTGAACAAAATATTCAAGAAGTTGAGTATGAAAAGAGAGATCATCTCTTCATTGAACAAGAGTACTTTTACAATTCAATTACAGACAATAGAAAAGTTTTTGTGACTTTGGAAGATGGAATAAACGCTATCAAGGCACTCGAAATTGTAAATGCAGAGGTTGCTAAGTAATGACAAAGAAATCTTGTCTCATAATTGCAGGAGAAAAATCAGGTGAGGAGCATGCAAATAGCTTTTTTGACGATTTAAAAAATGCAAATACTGAAGTCGAGTTTTTTGGTGTTGGGGGAAATGATCTTCGTGAAAAAGGTGTTGATTTAATTTATCACTTAGACGACTTTTCAACCTGGGGAGTTACAGAAGCTAT
>CAWUIU010000534.1:0-1907 GCA_963922285.1 uncultured Oligoflexia bacterium
ATAGTGACCGTCGTGTTTCAGGTGCAGTAAAAGAATTTGCTAAGAATAACCCACATCGAATGGGAGCTTGGGAAAATACTTCCAAGTCACATGTTGCTCATATGGACGGTGGAGACTTCTACGGTTCTGAAAAATCAGTTGTTCTTGCTGGCGCTGACGATGTTAAGATCGCTCACTTTGATTCTGATGGAAATGAAACAGTTCTAAAGGCAAGCACGCCGCTTCTCGCTGGTGAAGTTATTGACTGCGGTGTGATGAGTGTTGCAAAACTTAGAGCTTTCATTGCGAAGGAAATTGAGGACGCTAAAGCAAATGATGTTCTCTTTTCTGTTCACTTAAAAGCGACAATGATGAAAGTAAGTGATCCAATTATCTTTGGCCACGTGGTATCTGTTTTCTTTAAAGATGTTTTTGAAAAGTATTCGTCAACTTTTAATGACCTCGGAGTTAATCCAAATCTTGGTCTTGGTGATCTTTATAAGAAACTTGAAACACTTCCTGCTGAGCTTCGGTCTGAAATAGAAGCAGCTCTTAAGTCTGCACTTGATAATGGTCCAAGAATGGCCATGGTTGACTCTGATAAAGGAATTACAAACCTACACGTTTCGAGTGACGTGATTATTGATGCTTCAATGCCTGCAGCGATCAGAACTTCTGGTCAGATGTGGGGACCAGATGGAAAGCAATATGATACAAAATTTATGATTCCAGATAGAAGTTACGCAGGTGTTTATCAAACAACTGTTGAGTTCTGTCGCGAAAATGGTGCTTTTGATCCTAAGATAATGGGGAACGTTTCCAACGTTGGTCTAATGGCGAAGAAAGCACAAGAGTACGGATCACATGATAAGACTTTTGAAATTTCTTCTAATGGTACAGTTAAAGTTATCAGCAAAACTGGTGAAACTCTTATGGAGCAAACTGTTGAAACTGGAGATATCTTTAGAATGTGTCAAACAAAAGACATCTCTATTAAAGACTGGGTAAAACTTGGTGTGACAAGAGCAAGAGCAACAGGAAATCCTGCTGTCTTCTGGCTTGATGAAGCAAGAGCACACGATGCAAACCTTATCACTAAAGTAAATGAATACCTTAAAGATCACGATACTAATGGTCTTGAAATTAAGATTCTTTCTCCTGTTGAAGCGAATAAGTTTACACTTGCTCGTGTTAAAGAGGGACAAGATACGATTTCTGTAACAGGTAACGTTCTCAGAGATTACTTAACTGACTTATATCCTATTTTAGAACTTGGAACTTCAGCAAAAATGCTATCGATTGTTCCACTTCTTGCTGGTGGTGGTCTTTATGAAACAGGTGCAGGTGGATCAGCTCCTAAGCACGTTGAGCAACTTGTGAATGAAAATCATTTAAGATGGGACTCTCTTGGAGAATTCTTAGCTCTTGCCGTTTCTCTTGAAGAACTTGGTACAAAACTAAATGATGATTCAATTAAAGCTCTAGCAAAAGGTCTTGACGAAGCTAACTCTAAATACCTTCTTGAAAATAAATCACCTTCAAGAAAGACAGGTGAGCATGATAATAGAGGTTCTCACTACTACGTGGCGATGTACTGGGCAGAAGCTCTCGCTAATGCAGGTAATAGTGCTTTCACAAATGCTGCAAAAGCTCTTAGAGATAATGAAACTAAAATTAATGAAGAGCTTACTTCTGTTCAAGGAAGTAAGATTGATCTTGGTGGTTACTATCACCCAGAAACAGCAAAGGTTAATGCTGTTATGAGACCAAGTACGACTCTAAACGGCATTATCGACACTCTTTAATCAATTTTAATTAACTAATTAATAAAAGGCCCATCAAAATGACGGGCTTTTTATTGTCTAAACTGGCTCAGTTAAGTGGGGCTAAATTTAAATCTTAAGTACTTAAAATTATGATATGCGATC
>CAWUIU010000535.1:0-1881 GCA_963922285.1 uncultured Oligoflexia bacterium
TCTTAGCTAAATTTGTTTACCCAAGTCGCAGAGCAAGAAGGGAAAATTCGTGGACCTTGTATCAAATACTTATGAAGTTAAGATAGATATGTAGATTATCTTGTAATTACTTTAAATTGTTAATGTAGAGGAAAGTAGATGGATAAAGACTTATCACAGTTAGAAAAGCAATTTTATCAGATACTGGATGAGGTCAACAATCATAATAAAACAGAATTTGACTTAAAAGAAACTCTGCTAGAGATCCGTGATGTTGATAAAGATCTATTTCAGGAACTTTTTTTTAAAGTTCCAAAGCCTCTTCTCGCAGACACTATTGCTGAATTACCTCTTTACTTACAAGAGGAAATCTCGAGTCTTATTGGTTCTAAAAAAATTGCATCAATCGCCCAAGATATGGATTCTGATGACGCCGCTAGTTTTATTCGTCACATTAGTGAGAACGATGAAGAAAGAGCGCAGAGAATTTTACGTGGTATTGAGTCTAAAGATCGTAAAATTATAAAGAAGCTTATTTCTTACTCTGATGATGTCGCCGGTTCACATATGCAAACTGAAATTTTCTCTGCAAAAGTTGGTGAATTAGTGTGGGACTCAATAGAAAGGCTTAAGATGTTAAAAGAAAGTGACGAGATCGAAAGAGTTCATCATGTTTTTGTTACCAATATTGACGACTCTTTCATATGTTCGATAGGACTTGAAGAGCTTATTATATGTAATCGTGATGAGACTTATCAATCTTTCTTAGATAAGGGGCGATTAACATATTCTAAGATTTCAGCAAATCATAATGACGATATTTATGATGTCGTTGATCGAGTTAGTGATTACAACTTATCTGTGATACCTGTTGTAGGGGACAATAATGAACTTCTAGGGCGAATTACTTCAGATGATGTTTATGATATTATCCAAGATCGGGCAACGGATGATATCTTTCATATGGCCGGGGTAAATAGTGATGCTGAAGAGGCAGAAAGTTTTCTTCCTGTCGTTAAATCGCGTGCATTTTGGTTAATGATTAATCTTATCACTGCTATCGCTGCTTCATTTGTTATTTCTATGTTTGATACGACAATACAATCTTTGGTTGCATTAGCTGTTCTCATGCCAATAATTGCCTCAATGGGAGGGAATGCAGGGACTCAAACTCTAACCGTTACCGTAAGACAACTAGCCATTGGTGAAATCAGTACCAAGCATGCTTTTAATACGATAAAGAAAGAGGTACTTCTCTCTCTTGTTAATGGTTTTATTTTTGCCATTCTAATTGGTGTACTTGCTTATCTATGGTTTGACTTGGCAAATCTTGGTCTCGTTGTGAGCTCTTCAATTATCATAAATCTCTTATTTGCTGGTCTGTTTGGTTCATTGATTCCTTTGGCACTGGTCAAATTAGATATTGATCCAGCAATCGCTAGTACGGTACTACTAACAACTGTTACTGATATCGTGGGATTCTTTGCTTTCTTGGGACTAGCTAAACTTATTCTATTTTAGTATTTTAGGGCATAGAGATATCACACAATCATTTTGATGAAATATGAATTTACATGTTAACGAGTTAGGTAAATAATTATATCTAAGGGATTACTTATGAAGAATATAGATCAATTCTCTTTGCCAATAGGACGTAAGATTTCGAATCGTTATACGATATTAGAATTCCTCGGTGGTGGATATGAAGGCGAGGTGTACAAAGTTATTGAAGCTTATACCAATAAAGAAAGGGCAATTAAGCTATTTTATCCAAAAAGAAATGTTAAGTTTAAGAATAGTTCAAGATATGCAAAACAACTTGATAAACTAAGTGATTCTCCTATTGTTATGGATTATCTTTCTCATGAGATTATAAAAATAAAGAATGAAAAAATCGCGTGT
>CAWUIU010000536.1:0-1880 GCA_963922285.1 uncultured Oligoflexia bacterium
TAAGGACTATCTTGGAAAAGATAAGTATTTAGAAAAAACTGCTTCAAATACTGGCTATGTGTTTTCCTTTCGCGGTCTAATTGGGCTTACTCTGGGATTAAAAGAAGGTGTTGAATTAAACCTCGGAGGTCTTCATTTTGGTGTAGATTTCTGGCCACCGGCGATAAAGCTTCCTTTCGTTGGTCGACTTGGCTTCAAAGATCAGTAACTTGCTCAATTTGTCGATGACTTTTCTTTCTGATATAAATTTATTTATAAGCAAATAAATTGATCGGAGATACTATGAAAGAATTATTTTTTGCAGCTTGCGTTATGTTGTCGTTGAAGTCTTACTCATACGAATTAAAAGACGAGAGCGGTGCTAAGGATATCGAAGAGTGCAGTGTTTCTGAAGAAGATATCAGTGTTTGTACGGCTAAGGTTTTAAATAAGAAGCTAAACTCGATTGAAGATACTCTTAAAGGTAGCGGAGTAAATTTTAAACTCTGTAAAATAACTTATTGTGCTCTTCGAGGGGCTGCTGTTTCTAATTATGATTCTCTAAATCACATGGGAAATTGCCAAACAGGAACTCATCCATGGAGATATGCTACTTATACTTTAACAGCGACAGGAAAGGGCCAAGCTTTTGAAAAATTTCTAAAAAGTGATGTTAGAATATTAAATACTCGTGTTTCACTTAATGAGAGTGTGACGAGTATTGAGTGTGAAGAAAATAAGTAAGATTAATTAATAGATAACTTACAGCCAGGGAGACTTCGCTCTCCCTTTTTATTTGTCTCTAGTATTGCAAAGTGTTCATAGTCCTTACTATCAGGACGAGGTTTTTGTATTTTTACATTCATATTACTTATCGTAAGAAGCATTTTAGATTCACCTAGGGCCCTTAAGGCTTCTTCGTAACAAGCACTCTTTGGTAAAAGAACCTCAATCGAAGTACCAGACTTTACTTTAGGAAAGATTTTAGCATTTGCAATGAAGAGATATGAATCTTCATATTTAGTCTTACTTGATTTGATGACAGCTTTTATATCTGAGAATTTAAAAGTGTTCTCATCTTTAGCATGAGTCGTTAAACAGAAAAAAAATAAAAAGAGTGTAATTAATTTCATAAGTAATAAAAAAGCCCTCCGAAGAGGGCATGTGAAAATATTATTTCATATATTTATTTAAAAGGTTTCTAATGAGAATTTTTCTTTTCGCACTTGTCATTGCCAGAATTGAATCATCTTCAGCATTAGCAAAGTGTACTTGAAATAATTGTTTACCATCGACAACAGCTCTTAGTTGAACCTCTGTATTTTGGGTATAAACTTCTCTCCATACGTTAACAACATCCGTCCAGTACGGTTGAGTCTTACTCCAGTATTCGTATCCAGCACTAAAGTCAAAACCAATAATTCTCTTATAAGAATTATGTCCAACTTCTCTTGAGCGTAGAGCACTTGTTCCAGGACTATTGTTTACTCCAAGCTTTCCAACGTGCTTAAAATTCTTTTGTTCGTGGTACCAGTGACTTGGTGTTAGAACGAGTGAATCAGTTCCATAGAGAAGTTTATAGTCGTTTCTTACTGAGAATTCTCTTCTTGGTAACGGTCTTGAAAAGAATCCTGAATTAAAAATTGAAGCTGATTGTAGGTGATCCCAAGAGCCTAGCATTGAATATCTTGGAGTATCGTCTACTTGATAGATTGTCCATTTCCACTTTCCTTTACCTTCATCATTAGAAAGCTTTTTGATCTTCCAGTGATTATCCCCTTGGAAAACGAGTTGCTCAGCGGGCTCCCAAGTCCAGTCTTGTCTCCAGTGTTTAACAACAACTGGTCCAATAACGTTTCCAGAATTAGGATCTTTGAATTTCATAACAAGCACGTGCTGAA
>CAWUIU010000537.1:0-1871 GCA_963922285.1 uncultured Oligoflexia bacterium
AGTACAAAAATTTCTGAATTGTTTACCCATTTCTGAACTTTTTCATTCTTTGCGTACTCTGAAGTTAAAAATGTTACAATGTCTGTCGTAACTTCTGTAGTCATTATCTCTCTTGAATGATGCATTCCGTTAAAAAGTATATTCGGTTCAGTTGGGTCGGTGTTTTGAACATCATCAGAAATCTTTATGGCCCAAATGGGTTCACCTTCTAGAGTATCACCGGCCTTGATGAGTTTTGTAAAATTAGGGTACTTTTCTGCTGTTGTTTTTAAAAGTTCATATACTTCATTTGAGTTTAAATATCTTTGATCAATTCGAGCTTTTTTTATTTTAGAAACACTCATTTTGTTGATCATTTTATATATTGGTTCAACATCTTTTATTTCTGCATGAATATCGACTATTTTATTTTTAAAGTCAGCACCCATTATGTCGATTCCATTATGTTGGAGGTACTTCATTACCTCGTCATAATTTTCTCCAGTATGCATTGAAATCTTTGATTTATTAAATGGCCCATGGAAATGTGCACTTATCGATAGCATTAAAAGTGCTAAGAAAAATACTTTCTTCATAATATCCCCCTGATTATATTTAATAATTTTTAAACACTTAGAACAATAAAACAATTATAGTTATGAGATGTATGAAAATATAAGGATAGTGAATTACTCGGTTTAGTTGTTGAACAAGATACCGATAGAAAACTTTGTGAGGTATTAATGAAGTTAGCTTATTCATTAGTGGTATGCTTGATGATTCAGTCATGTTCAACAAACGTAGATAGAGGTTCTTATCAGAGGTTTCATACATATGAAAAAGAGAATATTCATGACAAAGAATATTCAGAAAGATATATCCATCGAAAGTTCGCGAGTAAAGAAGAAATTAATCTATATGATGATATTGATAACTTTCAATTAGATGTCGAAAAAATGCTTGTTTGGCGCTCTCAAGCACTGAGCTTTCTTAAAGATCTTTCTAAACATGAAATTTTAAAATCTAGTCATATTACTACATTACATGAAAAAGGTACGAAAGAATATTTTGAGCTTACACGTGCATTTGTTAATGCCATCGAAGGGATAAAGTGGATAACGGACACTCGAAATCAGTTAATTCTTAATATCGAAGAAAAGTCTGAGATAAAAAAGTCCTTCAAAATGAGAACAATAGGTAAAGAGAGAAAGTTCGTCGATTTTATGGATATTCATCTTAACCCTCTTGATGGTCCTGGAAACCTAATGATTAAAAAACTAAAGTATGGGTTAGCATCGTCACTTGTCTTGTATGACAATTATATTATTGTACTATCTCAATATTCAAAACTTAGAAAAATTCGTCATATAATTAATTATGATAATGATGAGAAGAAATATGGTCTAACAGCATTAACAAATCAGTTTAATAGCGCAAATTACTACAAACGTGCTCAAAAAGCCTTTGTTTTTTATGAGCAGGTAAGAGCATTTGAAGAACAAAGAGGTCTTGTTACAGATGATGATCATCGCTATCTGGATAAGGTCATTCAAAGCTCGCTCTCTTATCATGAAATGAAAAGACTTATCAAAAAGACTATCTGGAAACGAAAGTTAAAATTTGCAGGTAATTTTATTAATGATTATATAATTGAAGCAAAGAATAATGTTGTTAATTTAGTTTCAAAACTCTTTGGAAATACAATGGGCCTTGTTCAATTTAGGGATGGGAAATTGAAGAATAAGCCAAAAGAATGGATAGAAGGCATTTCAAGAAGCTTGAAACCATTAGATATTCTTTTTGAGAAAACTCCATTTCGTTTGACAGATCGATTTATTCCTGGCCATTGGGGTCATATCGCAATTTGGACAGGTTCTAAAGAGCAGCTTGTT
>CAWUIU010000538.1:0-1854 GCA_963922285.1 uncultured Oligoflexia bacterium
AAGTTTCCTATTGTAACTAGGCTTTCTGAAGAAGAAAGAAAAGACATAATGACAGTTAGAAAGTTACCTGTAGGCATTGCTGAAGGTCATACTGTTCCCATTGAACAAGTCGCAGATATTGACTTCGTAGAGACCTTCTCTGCTGTAGGTCGTGAAAATTCTCAAAGGCGTATTGCTGTACTGATTAACCCTGAAGTTAGAGACATTGAAAGCTTTGTAAATAAAGCGAAGAAAATGGTTGAAGAAAAAGTAAAGCTTCCTGAGGGTTATTACATCGAATGGGGAGGTAGTTTTAAAAACCTACAAAGTGCCAAAGAAAGACTAGGTGTTCTTGTTCCAATGGCGCTTTTGATAATTCTTGCAATGCTTTATGCTGCATTTAAAAACTTCTCTCAGGTGGTGTTAATATTTGCATGTGCACCAATGGCCTTAATCGGAGGTGTTATTGCATTAAATGTTATGAATATGCCTTTTAGTATATCAGCCGGAGTTGGCTTTATAGCACTTTGTGGAATTAGTATATTAAATGGGGTTGTCCTTGTAACATATTTTAACAGATTAATTTTAGATGGAAAAACACCAGATGATGTAGTTAGAGAAGGGGCCATGACAAGACTTAGACCTGTTCTTATGACTGCCCTTACCGATATCTTTGGATTTTTACCAATGATGTTTTCAACTGGACTTGGTGCTGAAGTACAGAAGCCACTTGCAACTGTTGTCGTTGGAGGAATCTTATCTGCGACAGCACTAACATTAATAGTACTACCAAGTTTATACAGATTATTTATAAAGCAAATGCAACCTAATTTATTCAAAGGAGAACTAAAATGAAATATCTTATCGCAGTCTTGTTAACTATGTTTTTAGCATCATGTGCTCATCATCATAATAAGACTGAGCACCATCATCATAAATATGAAAAGCAATGTGCCTATAGCGTAGCTCATGGAGATTTAAACACTAAAGGAAAAGTAGAATATAAGTTTGAGCACGGGGGAAAGACTTATTACTTTTCAACTAGCGAAAAACTTAATGACTTTAAGAAAGACCTTGAGTCCAACATCGAAAGAGCGAACCAGAATTGGATAGATCGTGGTGGAAGACTCTAAATAGGGTGAATAATGTCAGGAACGCATAATCACTCACATCATCATCATCATCATCATCATCATGGCAGCAAGAATATACTTGTTGCCTTTTTCCTTAATGCTAGCTTTGCAGTAATAGAATTGATTGGAGGATATCTTACGAATAGTGTGGCTATTTATTCAGATGCTTTACATGACTTTGGAGATAGTCTTGCGTTACTTTTCTCATACTTTGCTGAGAAATTGAGTCATAAAGATGCTGATAATAAGTTCACGTTTGGATATCGTCGTTTTTCAACACTATCTGCGCTTGTTAACGGATTAATACTTTTATCTGGAAGTATATTTGTTATTTATGAAGCTTCTCAGCGAATTATGTCCCCTGAGGAGGTTTCTCCTGAAGGTATGCTGGGATTGGCAATTTTAGGAATTGCGGTTAATTCCTTTGCTGCCTATAGGTTATCTAAAGATGATGGTATGAATACAAAAATGGTTATGCTTCATCTTCTTGAAGATTTACTTGGTTGGGTTGCTGTTCTAATTGTTAGTATCGTATTACTTTTCAAACCTTGGTATGTATTAGACTCTATCCTTTCTATTTTAATCTCTTTAGTAATCTTGAGAGGTGTTTATAAGAACTTGTTAAAAGTTGGACTGATTTTCCTTCAGAAATTTCCAGATGAGCTTGAATACGAGCAATTGAAAAACGATGTGATGGAGCTTGATCTTGTAAATGACATACATGCAGTTAAGTGGTGGTCAA
>CAWUIU010000539.1:0-1842 GCA_963922285.1 uncultured Oligoflexia bacterium
TTCAACTGTTTTTCCATTTTCAACAGCTGTAATTGTAACGTCTTTTCCATTATTTTTTGCCGAAACTTTTTCAACACCAAGAGATAACTTTATTCCGTATTTCTTATAAGCTCTTTCAACTTCTTTTGATGAGTCAGTGTCTTCAATTGGTAGAAGGTTTTTCTGTAATTCAAAGATATGAACATCTACACCAAAAGCGTTCCAAAAATATGCGAACTCAACACCGATGGCACCAGCTCCAATAATACCAATACTCTTAGGAAGATCTTCCATCTTTATCGCTTCCCAAGCACCAATCAACCTCTTACCATCATGCTCAAGGCCCGGGAATGTACGGTAACTAGCACCAGTTGCAAGAATAATATTTGTTCCCTCAATAGTCTCTGTATGACCACGAGTTGATTTGATTTCAATTTGAGTCTTTGATCGAAGTTTTGCAAAACCTTCAAATACTTCAATCTTATTCTTCTTCATTAAGAAAGAAACACCCTTAGAAATTTTATCGCTAATTCCTTTTGCTCTCTTAACCGCTTGTGATCCATCAAGACCTTTAAGTTCAACATTGATTCCTAGATCTTTAAAGTCAGCAATCTCATGAACAGAGTGCGCTGATTTTAAAACTGCTTTTGTTGGAATACATCCTCTATTAAGACAAACTCCACCCATCTTATCCATTTCTACAATTGCTGTTTTCTTTCCAAGCTGGCTTGCACGAATCGCTGCTACATACCCACCTGGACCAGATCCGATAACGACCACATCAAATTTTTTCACTATTTATTTCCTTTCTGACCTTGGCCCTTGACCAAGAATAAAGTTGTCGATAAAAACCTATCAAAATAGACTGCTAACATACAGAAGACATTGGAATTTGGCATGACACAAGGGTCAATAATGTTAGCTAAATTGCTGTAATTTTGGGGTAAAATCTATCAATCTATCGCAAATGGACTTTAAAGTCCTAAACAAATATTTCCCAAATGGAGTCGTTGCTTTTGACCTAGAGACAACAGGACTCTCTCCACTTATGCACGAGATCATTGAGGTAGCAGCTGTAAAGGTCCAAGGCAACGAGGTTTCGACATTTAGTAGTCTCATAAAACCAAATGAACCTATACCGCCATTCACAACTGAGATTCATGGAATCACCGATGATATGGTAAAAGATAGCCCTAGTGCCAAAATCGTCATAAAGGAATTTATCGATTTTTTTAGTGGCTGCTCACTCATTGCGCACAACGCAAAATTCGATATTGGCTTCATTGTTAACCATATGCACCATGAAAAAGTTGAGGTTTTCGACTCTGAAGTTCATTGCTCTTGTAAATTAGCCCGAGCATTTGTTCCATCAAAGAACCATAAGTTAGCGACACTTTGTGAAACGCTAGAAATACCACTCATAAATCATCACCGTGCACTAGATGACTCATGGGCTGCACTAAAGATCTATGCTCATGCCCTTACAAAAATTCAAAATGACAGGGAGTTTAGACAAGGTCGACTATTGAATTTAGAAGACTTCAAAAAAAATGATAATATGCTTCTTCCAGAAAAAATTGAGGGGCTAAGACCTTTTGTTGAAAAACAAGAAACAGTCGAAATAAAATATAACGGTGGTAGCATGAAAGGAAAATATAGAGAGATAAGACCAATTGGATTTCTTCCTCTTCCTGAGGGAAACATTCTCTATGCTCACTGTCTGATATCAGACATGTACAAATCATTTCACGTAAAGAAAATCGTCGATTTTAGAGAGGTAGAAAAATGAAGAAGTCACTTTTCTATCGCTTTCAACAGGTTGTGATCTTTGTTATTCATATCCTCCTTCTTTGGTGGATTTAC
>CAWUIU010000540.1:0-1841 GCA_963922285.1 uncultured Oligoflexia bacterium
TAGAGCTTCCTATTTCTTCATCGTTAAGTAAAGAACTTAGTTCACTACTTTCGTTCATCGATAAATTTTCGTCGGTAAGATTATTATCTTGAGATAAATCTTTTGGTTCACCCATTTCATATTTACGATTTTGCACAACTATTGCTTGAGAAGGATCTTCAGTAAGTTTTATCGCTGTTGAAACCTTCATATTTGCCACTTTATTAGCGACGATATGTTCCGGTTTTACAATACGATAAATAGACCAAATACTTCTTGCTGGAGATACTTTTCTTGCAACTCCTCTAGCAAAAACCCCCGTTGAAAGAAAGAATTTTGCATGAGTATCGACGACGACCCCATCTTCATGACCACGATTAATAAGTATTGTTTTTTTAGACCCTGAAGTCTCCAAGATACGAACTGTTAATTTTTCATCTAGGTCCAAAGCTTTTGCTTTAGCTAAGATAAATGAATTAACAAAAAACAAAAGAAGAAATAATAATTTTTTCATCTTAATACCCAATCCCTAACTTTATTAAAAATAAAAACTAATTCCAATATCATATCTAAGGTTACTAACGGTCTGATTAGCTTCAATATCTTCTAAAACAACATCCGTAGTCTCTAGTTTTAAAGATTCTGCAGTAATTTTTGCATTAATACCAAAGCCAACATCTTTTTCATCATAGTCTTTCGTACTTGGAACTCTATACTTAACACCAATATGGGCAGAAGGCATTGCTGTTATGGCCATGTCATAATTGTCAGAGAAGTTTGGTGACGTTATTGTTCCAATTCCTCTTTTGAGACCTACTCCCATAAACCATGCTAGTTTTCGTCTACTATGCGGATAATTATAAAAGTAATAGTTCAAATGAGATGCAAATGAACCATAATCCATTCTTGCATTAATTGTTCCAACATCATAAGCAACAATTCCTCTTTCTAATTGAAAGTCCAAGCTCCAAGCGCTCAAGTTATTCTTGAACTTTTTCAAATGACCTTCATACTGAACACCTACTGAACTTCCAGCATTTTGATAATTTTGATCATCATCACTAGTATTATTGTTTGCATTTAAACTAATGAAAAAAGTAAACTCATGCCCAGCTTTGTTAAAGGAAATAGCCTCTGACCTTCTTGCTTTTTCAGAGTTAATTCCGGTCTTCAAGATAAACTCGGCGATTTCTCGGTCATCCATATCCGCGGACCACAACTCGCCCTCTCGCTTGATCATCTCAATGACTTTTGCGTCAAGTTCCTTCCCTTTATCACCTAATTCAGCCTGACGCGCTAATTCATCAGGAGTCAGCTCTCGATAAGTTTGCTTTTCGCTAGTATAACCAATATTTTGATAAAGCTGTTCATATCCATCAACAAGATTACTCATCTTACTTAAACGAGTTGTATTTTGGTCTTTTGCTAATTGTTCTTTATAGCCTTTGTTAATCTTAGCTTTTTCATTCTTTACATAACCGGTAACTTTAGAAACTTCATGTGGTTCAGAGTCAATAAAAATAGGCTGCCTATCTTTAAGTTTTCTTCGCTTCGATAATACTAATTCATCACTGGCAACTTTTTCATTGTCAGAAACCTCTAAAGCCTGCAGATCATCTTGCTCAATAAGGGACTGCGGAAGATCATTCTCAAGTCCATTTTTTCTTTCTCTTACAATTTTGTCTGATGTCGAAGTTATGACTTGATATCTCATTGGAAGATCCGTGCGACCTTTATAAGTTTCTCTTCTAATCTGAAGGTTATATTGAGAATTTTTTCTAATTTCTTCACCTTTAGCAATTGGAAAATACCAATATGAGAAGTTTTGATAAAGCTTTACAACTTTGCCAGATCCTAGATAT
>CAWUIU010000541.1:0-1824 GCA_963922285.1 uncultured Oligoflexia bacterium
TAACTTATGGTTTTTTGCGGTGATGATTACTTGTTGGTTGTACGGAAATATCATTCTCTTAAATGAGAACAAGGCTAATTAGGAGGGCATGGAGATGGATAAGCATAACGAAAATTATCTAAAAGTCATTCTTGGTCTCTTTTCTATGACCTTGATGATTTATATTGGTTCAACAATATTTAAAAAAGCTAGAGTGGATTTTACAGAAGAAAGTCTTTATACGCTTTCTGATGGAACTAAATCAATTCTCTCTAAGCTAGATTCACCTATAAAACTGAAACTATATTACTCAAAAACAGCAGCAAATAAAGGAACTGAAGGTTTAAGAGCATTTAATAATCATTACCTGTATGTTCAAGAACTTCTACGCCAATATGTTGGTAACTCAAGGAATAACCTAAGTTTAGAAGTTATTGACCCTAGACCTGATACTCCTGAAGAAGAAGATGCAACGGCATACGGACTTAAGAAGTTTAATCTAACTGAAACCGAGAGGTACTTCTTTGGTTTAGTTGCTGAAAATGAATCAGGTACTGAAAAGATTATTGAGTTCTTTGATCCAAATCAAAAGGATAAATTAGAGTATGATTTAACTAAGTTAATCTACACTGTACTCAATCCACAAAAGAAAAACATTGGTATTATTTCTTCAATGGATGTCATGACAGAGAACTTAAGTCCATATATGGCCCAGATCATGAGAATGCAGGGGAAAAATGTCAATGAGTCTTGGACCGTAACTAAGATGCTTTCAGAGTTTTATAATGTTAAGAAAATTGAAAAGGACACTAAGGCTATTTCTGGTGTCGATTCTTTAGTTGTTATCCATCCGAAAGGTTTTTCAGAAGAAACACTTTTTGCAATAGATCAATATGTAATGAAAGGTGGAAACCTTCTTGTCTTTGTTGATCCAAATGCAGTTAGTGATAGAAGTGCTGGAATGTATGGAGGTACTTCAAACTCACCAGATGCAGGATTTAAGAAGTTAATGGATAAATGGGGTATTGAATTAAAGGCAAATACCTACGCAGGAGATAAATATCTAAGTGGTGTTGGAAGGTTTAATCCAAATATGCCAGCAGGTAGACTTTTAGCACTTTTAAATTGTAATGAGCATTGTACTAATGAATACAAAGACAACGTAACTTCGGGAATCAATAATTCAACATTCATATTCCCAGGGGTTTTAGAAGCTAAAACTATTGAAGGAATTAAACATACGCCTATTATGTCAACTACGGCTAAAGGAAATAGCTATACAGCCATGGGGTATGAGCTAAATAATCCGGGAGCTCTATGGGATAAATTTTCTGAAGGATCAATACCTGTAGTAATTGCTTATAAAGCAATGGGAAAATATAATACGGCATTTCCTGATGGTGTAAAAACAACTGAAACAAAAGGTGACAAAGATAAAAAGAAAAAGTCTAAGAACGAAAAAGAAAAAAAGCTTGAAGTTGTAAAAGAATCTTCAAAAGAAAGTGCAATTATAGTCTTTTCTGATGTTGACTTTATTAATGACCAATTTGCTTTTAAAAACACTTTCTTAGGAATAGCCGTTGCGAATGATAACAGTACATTATTTTTAAATAGTGTTGAGGCTCTAACTGGAGACGTCGATCTAATGAGTGTTAGATCAAAGGGGCGTGTCAATCGTTCATTTGATGTTATTAACCAAATTGAATTTGAAGCTGAAAAAAGAACAGCTGATAAGGTTAAAGAAATCAATGCAAGTATTGCAAGATTTCAAGCAGAGTTAAATCAACTAGGTAAGAAAGCAAATGAAGGAAATATCGCCCTTCTACAAAATGAAGGAATTAGAAA
>CAWUIU010000542.1:0-1818 GCA_963922285.1 uncultured Oligoflexia bacterium
TTTTATATTTATATTTTAAGAGGTTAAGGTATTGAATGAAATGGGAAATTAAAGCAGTTAACAAGAAACTACTCCAACCTTGGCATATATCAGGTGCTGAAGTTGTCGACAAAGACTTTTATATGGTTAACCTGCATAAGGGAAACTTCATTGGCCGTGGAGAAGTTTCCTACTCATCAAAAGAAAATGTTGATTTCGAAGATCTTAAGATTTCTCTTGCTGAAGTTGAGTCAATGGTTGAAGACCGTGCTATAGCTTCTTTTTCAGAATTTGCGAACGCACTAGAGTCAATTGAGTTTCTACCAAATGGGCTTCGTTTTGCTGTCGAGGCCGCTTTCATTGACTATTTACATCAAGCAACTGAAATTGAACCTTGGAAAATAATAGGTACGAATACTATTAAAAGCTTAAGTTCATTTAGTTCTTTGCCAATTTTTAAGTCAACAAAAGAAGGTCAGGATCTTTTAGATAGTCATGTACATGCATTTTCATATAAGCTAAAAATTAGTAAGGAGACGTTAGTTTCTCAGTTAGAGTTTATAAATAGTATCGATAAGCCTATAATTCTAGATGCTAATGAATCTTGGGGAAGTGACGTTGATGGCTTTATCAAAGCTCTTGAAAATTTAGATGATAAGAAAGTGCTTTTTATAGAACAACCCTTAAGTAAGCATCAAATTGACGGATACAAAAAGCTTAAAGAATACACTTGTATACCTATTTTCTTAGATGAATCAGTCCAAGATCATACTCATATGGATTCATTCTCAGACTTATGTCATGGAGTTGTTTTAAAGGCTTCAAAAGCAGGTTCTCATATGAAGCTTGTTACACAAATGACTTCAGCTAGAAAGGCAGGTTTAAAAACGATGTTAGGTTGTATGTTGGAAACAGACGTAGGTATTGCTTCTCTTTTTACTATTGCCGATAATTTTGATTATTATGATCTTGACGGATTTACTAAGCTAGAGCCTGATAATGACGCTCGCGTATTTTGGGAAAATGGTAAAGTGTCTTTATCAAATATGAATTAAATTCCTTCTGAAAATATCTTATATTTTCTTGTAAAATTAAATAGTTAATTTGTCTGGAGATATTTTTGCTTAGATTACGTTATTCTATTTTGTTATTATTTTTTTCTTGTTCTTCACTAGTAACACACAAAGATCTAAAGAAGGATGAATCAAAAGTTACACAGAAAGAGAGTACTCCAAAGGTAATTTATAAAGAGATTGTAAAATATTTAACTCCTCGTAAAAATGAAAGTAAAAATGAACTCGAAGTTGATCAATCAGTATCTAGTGAAGCAAGTTCAATTAATAAAGAAAGTCCATATGCTGATTTGACGTTAGACTATAAAGAAAAGCATTTTAAATTTTGGATTAATTATTTTACCAATAAACAAAAGAAGAGGTTTTTAAGGCATGCAAACAATGGTATGAAGTATAGAAACACAATTAGAGAGATTCTAGCTCATCACGATCTACCACAAGACTTATTTTATGTAGGTTTAATTGAAAGCGGTTACAATACTTATATAAAAAGTCGTGCGAAAGCAACTGGGCCATGGCAATTTATGAAAGGTACCGCAGGCGATTATGGCCTTAGAGTAAATTCTTATGTCGATGAAAGAAGTAATATCGTAAAAGCAACACATGCAGCAGCGAATTATTTCAAGGATTTGTATAATATATTTGGTTCATGGGACATTGCTCTATGTGCCTATAATGCTGGTCCCAATTGAATTATAAGGGCCATTAAGAGAGGTAATACTAGAGACAATAATGAGCTAGTAAGAAAGAGACTAATTCATAAAGA
>CAWUIU010000543.1:0-1697 GCA_963922285.1 uncultured Oligoflexia bacterium
TTTACCGCTTGTTACTTCACCAAGGTGAGCTCCAGCAACAGTTTTTACAAGTGTTGGATTAACAGACTTAGGTCCACCAATCGCAACAACTCTTGTATTTGAAAGTTTTCCGGTTTTAAGAAGCTTACCAATTGCGATGACGTCTTGGTAACCAACGTGCCATACAATTTTATTTGTATGTACAGGATCAATAAAGTGAATATGTGTCCCAACGTTTCCTGCTGGGTGAACACCTGCAAATTCTTTTAGTTCAACATTGGCCACACTTGGTGCTGTCACATTTGAACCCGTCATTTTACAAACATAAGTCTTTCCTTCTGTTAGCTTAGCAATTGCTTCAACTCCAGCATGAAAAGCTTCTGTCTCTTCACCAATGATAACTGCTGGCTCAGGAGCAAGAGGGTTTGTATCAGATGCAGTAATAAAAATTGAACTTGGTAAAGACCCAAGAGCTGGAGCTTTCGAATATGGTCTTGTTCTAATTGCTGCCCATAGGCCAGATTCATTTAAAAGCTTTTCCATTTCATCTCGAGAGTAGCTTGAAACTTCTTTCTTAGCATACGACTCAAATGTAACTTGCTCATTACCAGTTACTTCAATAACAAGAGATTCGAAAACTCTTCTCTCACCACGATTTAACTCGATAACTTTTCCATTGGCCGGAGAAGTGTAATTAACACCCTCTACTTTTTTACAAGTAAAAAGTGGTTGACCGATTTTTACCGTGTCACCAACCTTAACAAGCATGGAAGGCTTCATTCCAACAAAGTCAGCACCAGTGATACCAACCTTTGTAATCTGGGGACCATTTTCGATTTTTTGCGAAGGGAGCCCTGTAATAGGGAGATCCAGACCCTTTTTAATGTGAATCATAGAATAAGATCCTGTTTAAGTTAGTCTTAATAATAAACGTGTTCTAAATTACAAATGTAAGCAAATTTATCAAATATTTTATAATGTAACCACTTAAAATAACTGTTTTTTTTAACGCCCAGCATATCAACAATAGAAATTTTCTCGACATGTTGCTTAACATTAGAAATCTAATTTGCTAGTGTGCAAACATTATTGAAACTGGAGATAGCACATGCGCCTATTCGTCGTACTTGGACTTTTTGTAACTTCAACATTTGCTCAGTTTGTGAAGCCTGAAACTCCAGCTGGAAATCAAAATATTTGCTTCAAAAAAGTGTGCAATGCCGTTGGGAAATGGGAGTGTCGTGACGAGGCAAATAGAAGACAATTACTTGATGCTTGTAAGAGACAGCTTGATAGCAATTGCTTGAGATCTTCATTTAATAAATTACCTAAATCAGACACTGATGAAGTTCATGAAGTTGTAAGTCTAGCTCGCTCATGTCAGTATGTTCAGTCTGGCGCTACGCAGCTATCATCACGTTACATGAACAGCTTTGAGACTGATGAACACAACGAAGTTGTTCGCCATAATGATGCACACTGGCTAGTAAGTCGTGCATGTATCAATGATGCACAAGGCAAACTACGTTCTCGATTTGAAGTGGATAATTTGGAAGAGACGAATCGCCTCGCTCGTTTTTGCCAAGGTACATATGAGCAAGGTTGTCTTAATAATATTTGTGATGGAAGTAGTTTTTCTTGTGATGAACTCGATGAAGTTGTCGAAAAACTCCGCTATTGTGTTCATGCACCAACGCCACAAGATCGGCTTAAATTAT
>CAWUIU010000544.1:0-1665 GCA_963922285.1 uncultured Oligoflexia bacterium
CTCTTTCTAACCACTGTGACTTCATGCCATACGAAATTGGTTTAGTTGACGTTAATGAAAAGGTTAAGGCCAAGAAAGAGGATGGAACAATTGATGAAGATGCTCCTGAAGTTGCCGCCGAGCCAACAATTGTTAATGATACAAACCCTATTTGGAAAAGAGATCCAAAAGAATTAACAGATCAAGACTATAAAGATTTCTATCGCAAGCTCTACCCAATGGATGGAGAGCCATTATTCTGGTTACACTTAAAAGTGGATCACCCATTTACTCTTGACGGAGTTCTCTTCTTCCCAAAATTCAATCCAATGAAACCATTTACAGAGAAGAACATTAGGCTTTACTGTCGTCAGGTTTTTGTATCAGACAATGTTAAGAATATTATTCCTGAATTCTTAGGGCTTCTAAAAGGTACAATTGATTCTGTAGATATTCCACTGAACGTATCAAGATCTTCTCTACAAGGAGATCCAAACGTTAAGAAGATTTCTAATTACATTATTAAAAAAGTTGCCGAGGCACTTAAGAAACTTAATAAAAAAGATCGTGAAAAATATGAATCGATTTGGAGCGACATTGGCCTCTTCGTTAAATACGGATGTGTATCAGACAATAAGTTTGATGAATTAATGAGAGAAAGAGTTCTTTTCAAAACAAATGAAGATAAGCATCTTACTTTGGCAGAATATATTGACTCAACTCCAGAAGAGTATAAAGAGAAGTTAAAAGGAAAGGTTATCTACTATGAAAAAGGAAAGGTGAACCTATCACTTCTTAACCAAATTAAGGAAGTTGGGATTCAAGCAATTGAGACTGATGATCATATTGATCCACACTTTATCCAACACACAGAAGCTCATAAAGTTGGAGAACAAGAAGTTAGATTTGTAAGTCTTGACTCTGAAATCGAAAATATCTTTGAAGCTGAGAACACGACAGAAGATGATATCAAGGTAAAAGAGATGTTTAATGAATATCTTGGAATTCCAAAAACTGATGAAAACTCAGCTCCTGCGCAAAAAGATGTCGAAATTGCAAAGACGAAGTCTGTTGGAACTCCTGCCTATATTAAAGTTGATGAAAGCATGAAGAGATTTCAACAAATGACAAAGAGTATGGGACAAGACAATGCCTTCCCTCTTAAAAAGACACTTGTCATTAATCCATCAAATGCTCTTGTTCAAAATGCATTTAAATTACATACAAGCGGCAAGAACACTGATTTAGCTAAGAAGCTTTGCTTACACGTTGAAGACCTGGCAAAAGTTTCAAGTGAAGAAATGAGTGCTGAAGATCGTGATGTATTCGTGAGAAGATCTCAAGATCTTCTACAAGAGCTATCAAACCTAGCTCTTTAATATAATCTAAATTCAAATTGCTTGATTGTCCTTCTGGCTTTCAATACTTACTAAAGAAGACATAAAAGCAGGAAGCCCCGCATTCGCGGGGTTTCTTTTTTGTATTAATTTATATTCCCCGACTTTTTATTAGTGCGCTGTTTGAGAGATACCACCATTTTGCTTTCGCTTCCAATCATCTAAGCTTGCAATTTGATCTTCTTTTAATTTTGCATCATCACCAAGAAAAGATACATTTTCGTAGTTGTTGTTAATCCCCTTACCTGTTGACTTCGATCTCTTGGCGTAAGTGATTTGAGTTTCCTCT
>CAWUIU010000545.1:0-1655 GCA_963922285.1 uncultured Oligoflexia bacterium
AAATTCTTTTGCGCCATTACTCTGCCCTCTCACAAACATAACGTTGAATTTTATCATCATGACCAAGATATTCTCTAACTAACCTGCCTTGATCGTTCATATATAAAGTCATCTGCTTAGCTTCACCAAGACCTAAGGTTACGATGGCCCTACTTTCCACACAATTAAAAGGCACTGTTAATGCTTCTCCATTAGAAATAATATCTAATAAGTGCATTCCATACTTTGAGCGAACATTGAAACTCATGGAGTCATTACTGCCTTCAACGAGTTCTCCAGCGGAATTTTCTTCAAGACAATTTGCCTTGTACGAACCTGAAATAACATTACAATTTGCCACTACTGAACACGATAGTAGTGCTAAGATTAAAATTTGTCTCATGTCTCTTCCTCTCTATAAAAACACTATAACTTAGTTATAGAAATTGGCTTTCAAATGAGAAATATTTATAGATGAGTCCAAAATGTAGACGCTCATCTTGAGTTATAGTTCTACTCAATTTTTTCCGCTGAAGGACCATAGACCAGAGGTATAAACTGCTGTATTCACAGCCTCGAAGTACTTTACTCAAGTATAAACAAAAGAAATTTAAATTTGTTGCAATGAAGTGTATTTGTTGAGATCATTATGTGAACTTGAGCAAAGCGCCATGGAATTATTCAGGCCTTTGTTTGTAAGAATGTAGAGAGATTATAAGGAATATTTATATTTCCATGGAAGAGGAGGAGATTTATGATTAGACTCAGTCTAGTTACCCTGTGCGTGTTACTTATGTCATGCTCAACAACAAACGATGATTCCAATCGGAACGTGGCCAATGAAAGCGCAGAGCCATTTATTTCAAAAGAAAAGTACTATGCTGACCGTGGTCAAGAAAAGTCGATCAAATGGTCTTATGACGGGTATGAAGCCCAGCTTAGACTATTTGGAAAGGCTATCGTCAAGAAAGAGAACATCAAATTCTTAAAAACGGGAACAAAATTAAGACAGAATCTCTTTGAAAACAATCTTGTTGATACAGGTGATGATTCTGCTGAAGTAAGTATAGATTGTGATAAAATCATGTATATTCCACACAGAACACCAAATGGTGAATGTTACTTTCATGGGCTAGCAGACAAAATGGATGACCGTGATAAAGATCTTGCAATGCAAGTTTATATGGGAGCGAAAGGACAAAGGTTTGGTCGAAACGCTAATCAATTCTTTGCTAACAAATCAAGCAAACAAGATATGATGGATCCAAATCCATTTGAAGTTTCACAAAAGCTTTTCAATAGAGAAGATGGAAAAACGAAAGAAGCTGAAGTTATTAATCTTCTCGCCGCAGCTTGGCTACAGGCCATGAACCACGACTGGTTTACTCATGGTAAGAACAGCAAGAAGAAACATCTTAAAGTTAAGGGATATGCTGGTCACAAACACTTTAACAAAGGTTCATACAAGGTTCCTGCAACAAGATCGGAGACGAGCAATGAAAAGTCACTTGATAAGAACGGATATGACTACACAAGTAGAAACCAAGTAACTCACTGGTGGGATGCTTCACAAATCTATGGTAGTGATGCTGAGACGATTAAAAAAGTAAGAACTGCATATAATGCAAAAGGTGTTAGTAAAGGTAGACTTCTTCCTGATGGTAAGATTGCTGTTG
>CAWUIU010000546.1:0-1623 GCA_963922285.1 uncultured Oligoflexia bacterium
GTGTTAAAGTTTCTAATACTCCAGGAGCAAATAACAATTCAGCAGCTGAACATGCGATTGCTCTTATGATGACAATCTTAAGAAAAACTGCTTTTGCAAATTCGACAATGAAAAATGGCGGATGGGATAAGTCAAAATTCACAGGAAACGAACTTGCAGACAAAAAAATTGGTATTATTGGCTTTGGACAAATTGGAAAAATTGTAGCAAAAAGACTACAAGGTTTTGATCCTCATATTCTCTTCTTTGATCCATTTTGCAAAGAAACAGATATTCCAAATTGCACAAAAGCTGGAACTCTAGAAGAGATTTTTTCAACTTGTGACATTGTTACAATTCATACTCCTCTAATGGATGAGACAAGAAACTTAATTGGAACGAGCCTTCTAGAAAAAATGCAACCTCACGCAATTCTTGTTAATGCTGCGAGAGGCGGAATCGTTGTAGAAGAAGACTTATATAATACACTTAAAGAAGGAAAAATCAGAGGAGCAGGCTTCGATGTTTTCGCAACAGAACCACTACCTGAAGATAACAAATTAAGAACTTTAGACAATATTGTTCTTACTCCACACCTTGGAGCTGCTACTGAAGAGGCACAGTTAAGAGTTGGTCAAATGGCGGTTAATCAACTAAAAGAATTTTTCTTAAATGATAATTTATTAAACGAAGTAAAAGCTTAATGTGCTAAAGGAAATCTAATGAAGTCACTTGCTATCATTGGCTCTCAATGGGGAGATGAAGGAAAAGGAAAGATTACAGATCTTTTAAGTTTACAAAGTGATGTTGTTGTTCGCTATCAGGGTGGAAACAATGCTGGTCACACAATTATCGTCGAAGACAAGAAAGTTGTTCTACATCTCATTCCTTCTGGTATTCTTCATGATCACTGTATATCTGTTATTGGTCATGGGGTCGTATTTGATCCAGAAGCTTTCCAAGTGGAATTAAAAAAAGTTCAAGAAAGTGGCATTTCTGTAACTCCAGAAAAGTTGAAAATTTCTGGTAACTGCTCAGTTATTACTTATTATAACAAGCTTTTAGATGGCCAAAGAGAAGACAAGGGACCTGTTAAAATTGGGACAACTGGTAAAGGTATTGGCCCAGCCTATGAAGATAAAGTAAGCCGAAAAGGTATTAAATTAAAAGATCTCCTTGACTACGATACTTTACTTTCAAAACTTCAAGCTAATCTCCAAGAAAAAGAATGCCTCTTTCAAAATCTTTATTCATGTGAATATCCAAGTGCTGAAGAGGAAGCAAAAAGACTTTTTGAGCTTGGAAAAGATATAGCACCATTTATTACTGATACTTTCAGCATTCTTGATCGAGCCCAAAAAGAGAATAAGAAAATTCTCTTTGAAGGAGCACAAGGTATCCTACTTGATATCGATTACGGGTCTTATCCATTCGTTACTTCATCGAATACATCATTTGGTGGTATTTTTACTGGAGCAGGTCTTCCAGGATCTCAAGTTGACGAAGTTCTTGGTATTACGAAAGCTTACACAACGAGAGTTGGAGAAGGCCCCTTTCCAACAGAATTATTTTGTAACCTTGGCGAAGATATCCAAAGGAAAGGAAATGAGTTTGGTGCCACTACAGGAAGAAAAAGAAGATGTG
>CAWUIU010000547.1:0-1614 GCA_963922285.1 uncultured Oligoflexia bacterium
TACCATATTCCGAGACTTCTTCCTCAAGTCTTTGTTGATCAGCTTTTCTTTCATCAATGCTTTTAAGAAGGAGCTCTCTTTCCTTATTCAGTATTTCATATTTATACTGAATACCTTCGTTCTCTTTCTTTAATGCCGTAATTCTATTAACGTAATTTGTCTTCTTAGCGTCAAGAGTCTTAAAAGAATCTACCTCTTTTTCATACTTCTCAGCTTCTACAGTTAACTGTTTTTCAAGAACTTTAGTTTCATCAGCTAACTCTAAAATACAATCTCCCATCTCTTGAATCTCTACATTTGCTCGTTGTGTCTCAGATATTTTTCTCTCAATTTGAACATGACGATTACTAATTTGATCCTGTAAGTCGTCAAGTTTCGGCTGCAACACCGCTATTGATTTATTCTTTTTTTCGATTTCTTCATTTATAGAAGACAACTTAATTTCCTGTTCTTCTAAAGTCTGATGCCCGCCTTTGATCATATCCTGCAAACTTATGATAGAAGACTCTTTTTCAACTAAATCCTCTTTTGCTTCTCTAATTTCTTCATCTTTCATCATAACGAGATAAGAAATTTCCTCTAACTCTGCCTGCTTCGTTTCTAAGATATTTTTTAGATTCTCACTTTTATCTGTAGCTTCCCTGAGTGTTATTTCAAATTGTTTCTTCCTGATTTCATTCTCTTCAAGTTCTTTGTCTAGTACCGCAATTTTCTCTTCAAGTTTTTCATTCGCGATTTTTTTCTCAGACAGACTTGTTTTCAATCCTGTAAGATTAGTGACAAGCTCTTCATTCTTAGTCTGAACAATTGTATAAGCTCTATTTTGTGATTGAATTTGCTTCGAGATTAATTCGATTTTCACTTCTTTATCAGAAATAGAATTTTCAAGTTCTTTATTTTGAGCGAGCAACTCTTGTCTCGCCTCATTAACCTTTTTGATTTCGGTGCGTTTCTTCTTAATATCAGCTGTTAATTGACGTATTTCAGAATTTAATTCATCTTGATTTTCAAGCTCATACTTATTATATTTTACTAGGTTATCAATATCTTGACTCAATCTCTTCTTGTCTATCTCTAAAAGTGACTGCTTCTCGGATAACTCTTGAAATCTCTCTTGTAGCCTATTCCTATCCGAAACAAGTTCTTTTCTCTCTTCGTCAATATTACCAACAAGACTTTCCAACTGTGTATTGTCTGACTCAAGCTTTTGAAATTCATTTGTTTCTCGTGCCAGTCTCTCACTTAAAGAAGTTCGATCATCTTGTAAAGATTCAATTTTCTTGTTAAGTTCCTGAATCGTCATCGTCATTGCTGACTGTTCAGACTTAAGCTTTAAAATACCTCTTCTTATCTGTTCATTCTCAACAATTAACTTTGACTTATTTACTTTTTTATCTTCAATACACTTTTCACTTTCTGAGACAAGGTTAGATAACTTTCGCAGTTCAAATCTTTTAGCTTCGAGATCTTTAACAGTGGCATCAAATTGAAACGTAACCTCAATTAAATTGTCACTCACTGTATTTCTTGTTTGAGTAACGATTGCCAGTTCTTTTCTTAAACTATGAGACTCAGCCTCTTTTTCTCTCTGCTCTACTTTTAACTTTTCAATTT
>CAWUIU010000548.1:0-1608 GCA_963922285.1 uncultured Oligoflexia bacterium
TGACTGTTATCTCGTCGACTTGGAATTAATCGAAAAGACAGATCTAAGTCTTGTTGATCTCTATATTATTGATGCTGATGAGGAAGGATATTTAAAAAGCATGAATGCGATCGCTAAGAATATTGGTCAGTGTCTTATGCCAAGTGTATTTTCGCCACTTGATAGTATCGAATATGATTACTTTAATCTTTTTTGTCATTTTGCTAATGAGAGATCATTTGCTGTTAATACTATGAGACATGGCGCACCTATGGAGTTACAATAATGAATCAGCTTATTCTTGGTGCTGGTAATATGGTAAGTGCACTTTTACCTAATTATATTAAGGCAAGTAAAGACACTTTCTCAATTTATACTCCTAGTGTTACTCGTGCAAAGTCATTTGCTGAAAAACACTCTATTAACCTCGCTGAAACACTAGAGGGGAAGTATGATGTTATTTGGCTAGGGTTTAAACCTCAGATGTTAAACAGTATTGATATAGCATCTTACGCCCATAAGGATACGATTATTATTTCCCTCCTTGCTGGAAGTTCTGTTGAGGCTTTATCTGCTCATGCAAAGGTCGACAAGGTGATTAGACTCATGCCAAATACTCCGTCTAAAGTAGGGTTTGGTGTCAATCTTGTTTATGCAAATTTTAGTAGTGAGTGGCTCAATCAATTTAAGTCTGACTTTTCTCATTGTGGCGATAGTTTTTATTTAAATCATGAAGAAGAAATCGATATGATTACTCCTTTTTCAGGTTCTGGTCCTGCATATATTTTTGAGTTTTCACGTATCTTTGAAAAAAAACTTTCTTCTTTTGGTTTTGATAGTAAACTAGCTAGAGAAATTATCGCAAAGACCTTTCGTGGTGCTAGTGAAATGCTCGTACTGGAAGAAGATGATAGTGAGACACTTCGAAGAAATGTAACTTCAAAAGGTGGTGTTACTTACGAAGCCCTAAAGGTATTCTCAGATAGTGGTATCGAAGATGTTTTTTTTAAGGCTATGGATGAAGCACTTAGAAGAAATGAAGAACTTAAGAATTTAACATAAGGATATACATGTCAGCTGCAAAGAAACTTTATAAACTATTACCCGAGAGTATTAGAGACACTGCACTTCTAAGATTCTTTGGTATTTTTAAGGTTCCTCTTATAAATTGGGTTTCTCCTAAGGTTGTTGAATTATCCGAAAAAAGAACAGAAGTTGTTATTCCGTTATCAAGAAGAACAAAGAACCACTTAGGCTCCATGTATTTTGGCGTATTAGCAGTCGGTGCTGATGTCGCTGGTGGTTTGATGGCCATGAAACTCATCATTGAAAGTGGAAAGAATGTATCTCTCGCCTTTAAAGAGTTTAATGCTGAGTATTTAAAGAGACCTGAGTCAGCGACTCATTTTATTTGTGAAGAGGGTGATAAAATCAAAGACTTTGTTGATATGGTTTTACAAAGTGATGAAAGACATAATCTTCCTGTTAATATCATTGCAACTTGTCCTGAAAAGTTTGGCGATGAACCAGTCGCTAAATTTGTTCTGACACTTTCTCTTAGAAGAAAGTAATTGAAACTGATCCATTAAATTGGTGTCAGTTAGCATTTCAAAAATGAACTTTCCCTTC
>CAWUIU010000549.1:0-1594 GCA_963922285.1 uncultured Oligoflexia bacterium
TAAAGATCTAGAACCTTTCTTTGGAAGTTTTGACTCGACTTTTCCCTTGTTTAAAGAATGGCAAATATCAATCGCTAAAGCATCTGACTCATCATTTGTTTTAAAGTCCACATCACCAAAAATCATTCTTAGAGTTTTCTCAACACCTTCTTTCGAGGAGTGACCATGACCAGACACAGATGACTTAATCAGATTTGGTGCATACTCATAAGTTTTCCCAATAAAAGCTTCACCACATGCACTTACCAAAGCACCTCTTATTTGAGCAAGCTTTGAGAGCGATGAAATATTTTTAACATGTATTATGGATTCGAGTGATAGCTCGCTTGGAGAATATATTGATACAATTTCTTTGATTGCCTGAGCTGCGATTGGTAAGCGATTGAGATAATTCTTATGCTGATCAAGAGAGATAACACCAGAAGCAATATAATTCAGCTTCTTTCCATTTACTTCAATGACGGCCCAACCAGTTTTTCTTGAGCCAGGATCAATTCCTAAAATTCTCATGTTATTATTTTGAATGAGTGAACACTATATGGCTATTTCTTTGCACCTTTAATTGCTGAGCCAATATAAAAGACGGCAGACCCACCAACAAGCTGCAGAAGTTCAAGCTGTCCATAGTCACCTTTTGCCATTCCTGCGAAAAGACAAAGACCTACTGACGCGAAGCCAACTAATTGCAAACCTAATCCAATATAAAAACTCATAGAAAACTAATTAACACTGGTTTTATTAAATTGCCAGAGGTTCATTTCAATTCTATACTTTCAGCATGAGTGAAATTCTTTATGCGAAACCAGCGATTCAAGCACAAATTGAAAAGCTGAAAATAAAAGTCCAAAAGTATAAAGATCAAGGAACCACTCCTTATCTTAAAGTACTGCTCGTGGGTCAAGACCCTGGAAGTGTCATCTACACTCGAAATAAGAAAAAATTCTGTGAAAAGGTCGGTGCTAAGTGCGATATCATTAAGCTGCCTGCAGATTTAAGTGAAGAACTCTTCTTTGCAGAAGTAAAAAAGATAAATAAAGACGATGAAGTACATGGAGCACTGATACAGCTTCCTCTTCCTAAACATCTCTCACACATAGACACCACAAATTTGGTAAGTGCGAAAAAAGATGTCGATGGTTTCCATAGTGAAAACATCGCCAAAATATACAGAGGCGAATCAATCAAGAAAGTTCTAGCTCCATGTACGCCCAAAGGTATTGTGACAATGCTTAGCCACTACGGTATCGAAGTCGAAGGCAAGAACGTTCTCATCATTGGACGTAGTCTAATCGTTGGTAAGCCAATGTCTCTCATTATGACAAGTTTGAATGCAACAGTAACTCTGGCCCACTCTCGTACAAAAAATATAGAAGAGCTTTCTAAGGCCAGTGATATCATCATCACAGCTTGTGGAGCTCCAAAGAAGTTTAACTCAAAATATTTCAGAAACGATAAGTCTCAAGTTATTATTGATGTAGGAATTAGTCGAACTGAAAATGGTCTAAGTGGAGACTGCGACTTTGAAAACATCAAAGATCAAGTAAAGGCCATCACTCCAGTGCCTGGAGGCGTTGGACCAATGACTATTTTCACT
>CAWUIU010000550.1:0-1589 GCA_963922285.1 uncultured Oligoflexia bacterium
TTACGAAGAATAAAATAAATATAAATATAAATATAAATATAAATGTTAAAGGCTTCCCTAAGAGGAGGCCTTTTTTATTAGTGAAGCTTACAGTTAACAAGATATTTTTTAACGGTAACTTTCTTTCCTTGATTACAAAAAGGAGAAAAGATAAAACTACATCTTGCTTTATAGTCAAAGTTACCGGTAAGAGTCTCTTTATTAACTTTAATTCTAATTCTTTCTTTTCCCATTAATGGTGTTGAGGAGCGATATCTTACTTTGTAATTTTTCTTGCTCTGTTTGATATGTACTTTTTGTCTTAATGAGTCTTCTTCGTTATATGTTCCATGGTAGTTTGTATCTTCAAGCGTGATAATATGGCCTTGAATATCATCATTGATGAGTGTAAGACGACCATTTGTTTCAGTGTTACATGTGAGAATTTCTCTACTTTCTATAGCGAATACGGATGTACTTAAAACTAGTGCAAGAAATAGTGTTTTCATAAAAACCTCCATACATAAATGATAGTGGAAGCAAGCTTTATTTGGCAGGAGGTATCGTTGTCAAAAAGCTCGAAAATCTGTCTAACGGACACCTTTAGACTAAACGAGTTTATCAATATCTTTTTCAATATCTTTAGGCTTGGTCTGCGGAGCATATCTCTCAACAGCTTTACCTTCGCCATCAACGAGGAATTTGGTGAAGTTCCACTTAATCTTCGTTGAACCAAGAAGACCTGGCTTTTCTTTCTTTAGGTACTCATAAAGTGGGTGGGCATTATCTCCGTTCACTTCTATTTTTGAAAAGACTGGAAATGTCGTTGAGTAAGTATCGACACAGAAGAATTTAATTTCAGAGTCGCTACCAGGTTCTTGCGATCCAAATTGGTTGCAAGGGAAGGCTAGAACTTCAACTTTTCCTTCATACTTTTTATAAAGTTCTTCAAGGCCTTCATACTGTGGAGTAAATCCACACTTACTAGCTGTATTGACGATCAGAAGAGGCTTACCTTTATAGCTTGCAAGATCAACTTCATTACCTTCGGCATCTTTTACTTTAAAGTCGTGAACGCTCATAAATTATCCTTTAATAGATGTTTCAAGATCTCCTGATTGATACATTTCTGTGATGATATCATTTCCGCCAACAAGCTCGCCTCTTATGTAGAGCTGTGGGTAAGTCGGCCAGTTAGAGTATTCTTTTAGACCTTCTCTGATATCCATATCTTCAAGGATATTGAAAGTTTTGTACTTAACATTAAGGTTGTTAAGGATTGCGATAGAGTTAGCTGAAAAACCACACATTGGCATATCAGGTGTTCCTTTCATAAAAAGTACAAGATCATCAGACGAAATAAGCTCTTTGATTTGCTCAGTTACATCAACGTTCTTATTTACTTGTTTAATTGGTTCGCCACCTAAAATTTCAAATGGATTACTCATTGTTATCTCCTTAATTCATAATATATTGTTTTATTGTTTTATTGGGTAATCAATCTTATCGATCTAGCTTTAGTCTAAATCTATTCCTTGCTTTTGTGCTTGCTCAAAAGTGAGAGTCTTTAATTGAACAGCATGCAGATCTTCTTTAAATTTATTCTTAAG
>CAWUIU010000551.1:0-1566 GCA_963922285.1 uncultured Oligoflexia bacterium
AAAACACAGAAGACTGACTCTGATGGATTTGGGTAAAGTTTTCTATGCTCAGAAAGAATATCAAGTGAGGTATGGGAGTCATCTAAAGTATATGTTGAAAAAATAAGTCTTGGTTTGTGCATTTCAATTAGCTGCTTAGCTTGACTATAGCTATCAGCAACTCCAATTTTGTCTATCGATAGATTAAAATGAGTAAGAACTTTTTTAATACTCATTCTAACTGCTTTGTTCGAAGTGATAATCAAAATATTGTCCTGACTATACTTCTCACTTACTAGACCAACGAGCTTTTGATTAATTTTGAGACCTTCATTTCTGTCCACATTCCCTCTTATTAGTTACTTACGAGTTAAAAGAAAAGGTATCCTGAAATTTAATCATAAATCTTGATTTCAAAGTTTAAAAAAATGATCAATTTTTGACATATTCATAAGTATATAGAATTAGACGATGTTTAGTAATAGGTTTAGTTTCTACTAAGAAATTCAAAGAAATTTGTTTGTGAAAATTATCTCGAATTTAGCCAATATTTTCAGTTAGGACTAAAAAAATGTTGTTTTGCCAAGACCTTTTTCCTGATCATAAATATAGTGTGGTAGTTGCCATCCAGGAATTCTCTTTCTTAGTTTTTCGTAGATTATCTTCCCCTCTTTATGACTAAGATAGAAGTGCATACCACCTTTAACCTTATCTGGATGATGAAGGTAATATGGCCTTATTCTATGGTCAGATAGATAGGAAAACAATTTCTCAAGGGCATCAACATTATCGTTTATATTTCTTAGGAGAACAGTTTGTGAGAGAAGTTCAAAATTTGTTGCTGCAAGTATCTTTAATTTGTTTTCTACATATTGAGAAACTTCTTCCATATGATTGATGTGAATTGCAATGATGATTTTGAATGACGTTTCATATGATTGTAATAAATTTATCAAGTCGTCTGTAATACGTGAGGGAAGTGTTGCCGGTACACGAGTATGGAATCTTATGTACCTAATATTTTTAACCTTTTTAAATTCATCTAGATAGTATTTAAGCTTTTCATCATCGATAACAAATGGATCTCCACCAGAAAAAATAATCTCATTAACTTCATTATTTTTTTCTAAGTATTCTAAAGTCTTTTGAAAGGTATCTTTAAAAATTTGATCTTTATTAGACAGTTCGTTCTTTCGAAAACAATAACGACAAATAATGGGACAAGTTGTCGTTGGAAAAAATAATAAACGATTGTAATATCGATGTACTATTTTCCCTGGTTTAGAATGGAGTATATCTCCTATCGGGTCGTAGAAACCTTCGTCTTGATTATTAATCTCCTCTAGAGTTGGCATAAATTGCTTGGCTAAAATCCCGTTTGGCTTATCTTTAATCTGCTTCGCAATATGTAAGGGAATATTCACTTCGTAAGGAAGGTCTGAAAGCTCAGTATTGAAATAAAGATTGATATCTTTTATGGATTTTAATGATTGCCTAAGCTCAGTCTTCCACATTCGATTGCTCTTTAGAGTTTAGCACTTCAAGCTCTCGTAGCTCTTTTAAATGATAGTACTTAGCCCACTTCGC
>CAWUIU010000552.1:0-1560 GCA_963922285.1 uncultured Oligoflexia bacterium
TATTGGAAAAGAGATTGATGTCTCACAAATTGATCTTGAGCGAATGAAAACTCAGATCTCGAGCCTGCCATCGGTCCTTGAATATGCCCATGGGCGATCTAGCGCAGTTATTAGGCCTGAAGATGAGGGAAAAATTAAAAGTACAGCATTACGGGCCATGGAAGCGCAAACACAAAGAGAATTTGATCAGATCATATCACAAATGGCTCCTCTGATCGATCAAATGGAGTCGCTTAAGAAGCGAGTCTACGTTTCGGAGACAATTTACACCGCACATATCCCATTTGAGCCAAGAATTGGTTCAATTTATTTTCTTTATCGAAAAAAGGATGGCTCAAGCCTACTATCGATCGTCTCTCCGGATGAATGGGGAAAGAATATGCCTTATGAATCTTTTGAAGCCGCAGTAGAGCTTCTTCCTGATCATACATGGGATGTTATTGAATGAACTCTTGTAAAATTAACCCATCTGCTTTTCTTTTAAATACATTCCGCCCTTTTTCAACCTTAACAAATGTAGACCCTCGTTTTTTACTAATCTCTCTTCGCGTAAGTTTATCTCTTAAGCGGATCAAGGCATTCTTTGCAAGTAGTGGTAATTATCAAAGTCGTGAGAGTGTTCTTTTTGCATAAAATATACTTACTAAGTTTTTTCGTATTTAGGAGTAATTTACTATGCCAAACATGACGCAGCAAACAATCACTGTTCTACATTTTAGGCTATAATATATAGATGGATTTTAAGTCTACATTTGATAAAATTATTAGTGACCTACAAAAAGGTGCCAGGCCTCAGCTCGTTCTTAGTGAAGCTGATATTATAGAGCTTAATGATCGTCTTAATCACTTAACATCTAACTATCAAGAGCAACAGCTGGTTGAAGTGCTCTGTATTTTGGATAACTCTAGAACACTTTCAACAAAGTTCTCCTGCGCTCTGGTAACTCACATAAAAGAAAAGAGAAGTTCAGAAGAGCTTGTGATGCTCATTGGTGTCGCAAGAAGACATATCGTAGAAGCTTCACACAAGCAGGGTAATCGAGTTGATTTTTCTTTTCTCGAAGTCCTAAAAGAACTTCTTCACTATGAAAATAGCGAAGTCGTGGAATGGACCTTAAGGGTCATTGAAGGCCTTGGTAGTCAATCTCGCTTTTTTAAGGCGGAGGTTAAAAAAATTAAGCCTCGATTTACAATTTTTGATGGCCACAAAAAGGCCAGCAAAGAGATCATTGAACTCATGCAAGGAAGATGGAAATGAATCATAAGGAATTTGATCCAAACCTACAAAAGAGGATTCTTGAAAACGAGAGAAATCTTGCGAATCAGAGGATGTATAACACTTCTAGAGTGCAAGAAGTTCAAGTGCAAATCTATCCAGATAAGAGCGTGAACCTAGCGATGTTTGTTCCCAATAAAACCATACCTGGAACTTACCGTGCCCATCCTACAACAATTCGCGCAATGAGGCCTGATCTCTTTGCTAATATGCATGATGAGACTTTTGAAGAATTAGAGCGCATTCATCAATGTGAAGGCTGTAAAAAGAAAATCGACCTTCAG
>CAWUIU010000553.1:0-1534 GCA_963922285.1 uncultured Oligoflexia bacterium
GAAGGTTGCGAAGCACTATGATAACTACCGTGTTAGAGTCGATGGAAAGCCTTACAGTTACAAGGATTGCTACCAGGTTGAATCGACAATTCGCTTCAACGGTATTGAGAAAAAGAGAAAGTAAATTAAGTATTAAAAACTAAGTGGGGCCACTTTTTGTGGCCTTTTTTGCTTTAAACTTGTTCTTTTTTTAGAGCATTTTAGCCGTCTTTATGTTCTATTTATATTTCTTCTTTTACCGTAAAATATAGCAAAAGGAGAAGCTTATGGGCCGATTAATAGATGGTAAGTGGTTGAAAGCAGACGTGATTACAAGTGGTAAGGATGGTGCTTATGAGAGAATTCCGAGAAGCTTTCTTGATACAATATCTAGTAAAGATGAAAAGTTCACACCTGAAAGCGGCCGCTATCATTTGTATGTTTCGTATGCATGTCCATGGGCGCACCGAACATTAATCTATCGTGAACTAAAAGATCTGACAGATCATATAAGTGTTAGTGTTGTTTCTCCTGACATGTTTGACGAGGGGTGGAGTTTTGATACTTCATTTCCAGGTGTAACTAAGGATGATCTTTATAGTGTCGATTACTTAAGAGAGATTTATACAAAGGCAGATCCTAGAGTATCGACAAGTGTTACTGTTCCAGTTCTTTGGGATAAAAAGAATGAGACAATAGTAAATAATGAATCAAGTGAAATCATAAGGATATTTAATTCAAACTTTAATGAATTAACTGGAAACTCTAATGACTTCTTGCCCGCCCACCTTGAGAAAGAAATAGATGAGGTGAATGAGCTTGTCTATGAAAGTGTTAATAACGGTGTCTATCGAGCCGGCTTTGCGAAATCGCAGAAGGCATATGATCAAGCTGTTGAAGAATTATTCACGACTTTAGATATTTTAGATCAAAGACTCAAAGAAAAAGACTTCTTGATAGGTGATCAATTAACGGAAGCAGATATTAGATTAATTCCAACTCTATTAAGATTTGATATCGTTTACTATGTTCACTTTAAATGTAATGTACGAATGATTAAGGATTATAAGAATCTTTCTCGATATACAAGAAATCTATATGAGATCGATGCTATTAAAAATACGACTAATCTTGATCATATTAAAAGGCATTATTATATAAGTCATGAATCGATCAATCCTCATCGTATAATACCAAAGGGACCAAGTGAAATCTTTTAAGAGTCGAAGAGGTTTTTTAGCATCACTAGTATCAACAATTGGTACTGGAAGTTTCGCATTCTTTTCATTTTTTAAGAAAAGTAATGAGGTTGTTATGGAAACTAATAAATATAGAAAAATTAAGCACATTATAAAAAAGGGAGATAAGCATTGGGTTGGAAATGGTTTTCATGTTCAGTCAATGTTTCATCCTAGTTCACCATTATATGCAGATACGAATCCTTTCCTATTACTTGATTATGCAGCTCCAAAGTATTTTAGTCCAACAAGGAGTAAGCTTGGGGTGGGTGAGCATCCACATCGAGGCTTTGAAACAGTTACCTTTGCTTTTAAGG
>CAWUIU010000554.1:0-1503 GCA_963922285.1 uncultured Oligoflexia bacterium
ATTTTTTCACATTTCGTAATATTCATTTCCTTCATTTTCTTCTTGATAAATTCTGCCTTAGCAGGATTCTCAAAGAGGTTAGCAGGAAAGTTTGTCTCAACAATAGTAGGACCTCCCAAAGCTGATACAGATAAAAGTGTGATAACACTCATTAGAATATTTTTCATTTTGACCTCTTTATATGATGTTTGATGACTAAGTATCTCAAAAATAAGATATTTATGAGTAACTTATGAAATATATTTAATAGTGTTTAAAAATTTGACATTAAAAAGATACTTACAATAGTCAATAGCTTTAAAAGTCAATTATGATCTATTTTTCAATAATAATATTGATTTCATTCTTCTTTAAGAAAGGCTTACGATAAGTTGAAATGAGTTGCTTACCATCCTTACGATAAGGCCACATAACTTGAATTTCTTGTATATCGCGGTTGTCGAGGCCAAAGTGAATGATTTGTGAGCTTTGTGAGGAAAAGGCACCATAATTATTTTGTACCCAACGACTCTGCTTCTTCCCCTCACTATCAGTAAGAACAATTTTAGCACCAATACCATTTATGTTTGATTTCTTTCCAACCAGTTTGAATTTAATATAATTTGCTCTAACTTTAGAATTATTCTTAAAGACTCTAATCTTCTTTTTAATTCTCGTGTCTCTGATGGAACTTTGAGAAATAATCACGTCCTGAAGTCCATCACCATTATAATCAAAAACAACACTACCTATCGGGTTCACAAAATCCAGTCCAGCTTTTGGAGTTACTTCAACCAATTCATGATCATTGAGTTGTTCAAAGAGAATTGTTCTGGTCAGAGGTGGATAACCAGAGTTTTCAATTAACAAATCTTGCAAACCATCATTATTGTAATCAAACCAAATCGCTCTTTGATCAGCTTGGGTCCAATTAGAGAATCCTCGATCAGACAAGTATTCTGAACGTATAAAACTTCCTAAGGAACGAAGCCCCTCACCTGTTAAAATACTTGAACGGTCTCTATTTTCATCGTCATACGAGTGGGTAATTTCACCTTGAGCAATATCCATAAAACCATCATTGTTGTAGTCCGCACATATTGCATAGGTACTATTTCCAGCCCCTTTACTTAAGGCAACACCCTCACGGTCTTCGGCAAATCCAGTTACTTGAGCTTCATTTGTAAAGCGATAGGTAGGCTTTGATCGACCAATCCACATCTTATTTTTAAAACCTGCCGATGAACTCGTTAAAATATCAACAAGTCCATCTCCATTTACATCGCATTGACTGACACCGTATGTAGGAGTAGCATTCACTTGCACACCTTCACGTTCAAATTCTTCCTTTTCGAGTAAATGTGAACGATCGATAATTTGCCCATTAAACTCATAGAGTTTATCAGTAACGACGTTTTTCTCACTCTTTAAGTCAAACCATGTTCCGACAAAGAAATCTAATTTTCCATCATAGTTAAAATCAACTGGCGAGATTGATGTGATAGGTAGTGTATCTTTAAAATT